>NZ_JADYXE010000017.1:0-80279 GCF_015864465.1 Pseudoalteromonas sp. SWN29 | reverse complement strand
GGGCTAGTTATTCCGATTCATCCCATCGACGCCGCTTCGCGTCGATCAATGGGTTTTCTCGGAAAGATTCGATAAATATAAGTAGCAAGTACTATTCATAATAAAAAGCTACCTACGGCCATAAAATAAAAACGCCTGATGAGATACACCAGGCGTTTTATTAAATAACTGCCAATCCTCTAACACTTGAGGTCGGGAGTAGTGATACGTTATTTACGTTTAGTCGGCTTAACACGCTGATTGTGTTTTTTAACCGCTTTACGGATTTGGTTGATTTTAGCGCGCTTATCTTTGCGTTTTTCAGGCATAACAGAAAGCTTAGTTTGTGTTTCGCGGCCTAATTTAACAGTTTTACGTAAGTAGTTTACTGTTTCTAAATCATACTCCATCCAACCACCTTGTGGCACGCGCTTATCAAGCTCTAGCTTACCGTAACGAATACGGATAAGACGAGATACTTCTGCATCTTGAGACTGCCATAAACGACGAACTTCGCGGTTACGTCCTTCATTTAACGTTACGTTAAACCATCGGTTAACGCCTTCGCCACCCATAGGGGTTACAGTCGTGAATTTGGCTGGACCATCTTCAAGCTCAACACCACGTAGTAAGTTTTTAACCGTTTCATTGGTTACTTCACCAAATACACGTGCAGAGTATTCACGCTCTACTTCATAGCTTGGGTGCATTAAGCGGTTTGCCAGTTCACCATCGTTTGTAAAAAGCATTAAACCCGATGTATTAACGTCTAGTCGACCAACCGCAATCCAGCGATCGCCATCAATACGCGGAAGTCGGTCAAATACAGTACGACGCCCTTCTGGATCTTTACGTGTGCTTAACTCACCTTCTGGTTTGTTATACATAATTACACGACAGATTCGGTCTGCTTTTTCTTCAATTTTTACACTGTGGCCGTCAACACGAATCAAATCGGTTTCTTCAACACGGTCACCTAACTTTGCCACTTTACCGTTTACACTAACGCGGTTTGCGTCAATGTATTTTTCCATTTCACGGCGTGAGCCTACGCCTGCACGGGCTAAGACTTTTTGTAACTTTTCACCTTGTATAATACTCATTCGGATGGTTCTCTCACAGAAGGATCGCTCAATAACTGGTTAATTTTACTTTGCTGCTCTATTGGCAAAGCAGGTAAGTTTTCAAGTCCAGTTAACGAAAAATAATCTAAAAATTGCTTAGTAGTTGCATATAAAGCCGGCTTTCCCGGAACCTCTTTATGCCCTACCACTTTAACCCACTCTCTTTCGAGTAAGGTTTTAATAATATTCGAACCCGTAGTAACACCTCTTACTTGCTCAATTTCGCCACGTGTAATGGGCTGCCTATATGCAATAAGTGATAATGTTTCTAGTAAAGCACGCGAGTACTTTGGTGCGCGTTCTTGCCACAAGTTATTTAGCCAAGGGCTTAAACTACTGCATGCCTGAAACCGATATCCACTACCCACTTCAACTAGGCGAATACCACGAGTTTGAAAATGTTCTTGTATTGTATCTATTGCGTCATTTATTCGCGCCATAGAAATAGCTAAATCTATTAATACGATGTCTTTGAGGTGGCGTTTACTAACAGGCTTATCTGCAACAAAAATAGCTGCTTCAATGATCTCAACTAGTTGTTCATCACTAATTCGCCGACCCGCCATACACACTCTTAACAAATAAAAATACACAGCCATCTATTATGACAGAACAACACCAAACTAGGAAAATATATCTATCAAATAACTAAATTTAAAACACAAAAAAGCCAGTGACTAGCACTGGCTTTCAACTTACTTACTAAAATAGTAACTATTAGTTACTTTTAAAAGCTTCTAGTGCGTCATCTTCAGCTACTGCGTTACCGTATTTTTTAATATAACCCATAAACTCGCTTTTACTGATGCGCTTATCTTGGTTTTTATCCATGTAACCAAAATGATTTGAAATGTCATCATCGTTACCTTCAACTACCGAGATATAGCCATTGCTGTCGTTATCTAGACTTGCAAAGCTACTTTCAATTTTATCAAATTTAGCGATTTCAGCTTTAAATGCAGATTCACTTACCTCAGAGTCAGAGGCTACTTTGCCATTATTAAGCTTCATATAAGTGTTAAATTCTTTGCGGCTAATTTCGTTATCCATATTGGTATCAATATTTGAAAAGTGCTGCCAGATATTATCGTCATCTGCTTCAACTTTTGAGATATAGCCATCACTGTCATTATCTAAACTTGCAAAGTCACTTTCTATTTTTTCAAGACCTTGATTAGATGAACAGGCTGCTAGGCTTAACGATGCTAAAATTGTTGCTGCTAATGTTAACTTTTTCATAAGACGTATCCTTCGTAATTAATTAAATGTCACTTTAGTTAATACAATTCGGATGCCAATAATAGTTAAACTATATAAATCAATAAGTTAATAATTAACAGTGCATTTATTAAACACTTTCAATAAGTTAAGCTTGCAAGCTTTGCAAACACCCTTGTAATTTTTGCAAAAAATATCCGGTAAAAACCAGATATCTCAATTTTAGTTATTATAGTTGAGCTAATAATTAGATTGCTGCGTTTTGGTAGCGTTTAACAAACTCAGTAACGTTTTGACCATTACATTTTAATGAGTTTAGGTTACCAATTTTTTGACGAACAGGTTCTAAACCTTGTTTTAAAGCCGTCATACATAATTGAGTTTCTTGTTGAGCGTCTTTAGCAAACACTTCTATTTTTTCAGCAGATGCTGAGCTTAGCGTCGTTTTTTTAGCTATATCGCGAATATCCTCGCCATTACATAAAATGCTTTTAGAAAAACGAGACAAGTAAACACCGTGCTGGGCAGCTTCTTTACGAGCAGCACTAAAGCCTTCATTTGCACTTAGTACACATAACTTAGACTCAATTTTGTTATCTTGACTGAAGTAAGTATTGCTTTGTGCTGACGCGGTTGCAGATACTAATAAGGCAGTAGCTAAAAGTAGTTGTGTTTTCATGAGAGATCCTATTTGAACGAGCTAAACAAGTGAATTTCGCGCATTATATATTCAATAAAACTAAGTTCAATTGAATTTTTTATTTATTTAATAAATTAATGCTGCATTTACAATGTTTAAACTTTAGCCACCAATTGATCAACATTTGTGCAGCTATTATCTCAATTCAGTCATGTTATGTACGCGTATTTACTGATACAATTTGAGCCATTAAATAGAACCAATTTTAAGGTAAATTTTATGAAAGTGATTTCTTTCAATATCAATGGTCTGCGTGCTCGTCTTCATCAATTACAAGCAATTATCGACAAACATCAACCAGACGTTATTGGCTTGCAAGAGATTAAAGTTCATGACGAAGCGTTCCCACTAGAAGATGTACAAAAAATGGGATATCACGTCTACTTTCATGGTCAAAAAGCACATTATGGCGTAGCTATGTTATGCAAAAAGGAGCCTAAATCGGTATTAAAAGGCTTTGCCACCGATACAGATGAATCTCAAAAACGCATGATAAGCGTCACTGTTGAGCAAGATAACGGTCGAGATTTAACAGTAATGAACGGCTATTTTCCACAAGGTGATAATATTAATCACGAAACTAAATTCCCTTATAAACGTCAATTTTACAAAGATTTAATGACCCACCTTGAAACCAACCACACACCCGATCAGGACGTAATAGTTATGGGCGATATAAACATATCACCTACTGATTTAGATATTGGTATTGGCGACGTAAATGCAAAACGTTGGTTAAAAACAGGTAAATGTTCTTTCCAACCGGTAGAGCGTGAATGGCTTGCAACATTACTTAATTGGGGCTTTAAAGACACCTTTAGAGAGCAAAACCCTGAAACAGACGACCAATACTCGTGGTTTGACTACCGCTCAAAAGGGTTTGTAGATAACCGTGGACTTCGTATTGACGTTGTTCTTGCAACTAATGAACTTGCTGCACGCTGTATAGATACTGGTATTGATTATGAACTTCGCGGTATTGAAAAACCGTCAGATCATGCCCCTATATGGTCAACATTTAAGTAATTACGATGCTCAGCATAACAATGCAGGGACTACTTTGGTCCCTTGTAATTATCATTGCTATTTTAAGCTTTGATAAAAAAACATATAAATTGCTTTATAGCACATCAGCTCAACAAACGGGTGTGCTAGCGTGTGCGTTAGTGTTTGCAGTGCTTTGGCGAATAAAGGCAGGCATTTTAACGGGCCTTGATTTACACATACTAGGTGTTACTGCCGCTACATTAATTTTAGGCTGGCGATTAACGATTTTAAGTAGCCTACTTGCCACAGCCCTACTCGCTGTATTTGGCCAAATTGAAGTTGAGCTATTACCTGTTCAACTGCTTATTGGTGCGTTTATTCCTATTTTATTAAGCTACCTTGGCTTTATAATTAGTTACCAATATTTGCCTCGTCATTTTTTTGTTTATATATTTGTTTGCGCGTTTATAACCGCAGGATTTATAGCCTGTATAAAAATAGGCATAGGTGCTTTATTTTATTTGGCTATAGGGCAATATAATTGGCAAGAACTTGCAGATAACTACGTTTACTTAAGTGCTATTATTTTGTTTCCTGAAGCGATGCTCAATGGCATGGCTATAACAATTATGATCATTTATCGCCCTCATTGGGTAAAAACTTTTTACGATAAGGACTACCTAGACTCATGAGTCTTGAATATCAATGCCCGCTGTGTAACCTAGCACTTTTAAAAGCTGATTCAACGCTTCGCTGTGCTAACAACCACAGCTTTGATTTTGCCAAAGAAGGCTACGTTAATTTACTGCCTGTGCAGCAAAAAAACTCAAAACAACCGGGTGACTCGCTTGAAATGGTACAAGCAAGACGCGCATTTTTAGAGCGTGGTTATTATCGTTTTTTACAGCAAAGCCTTAGTGATATAGTGAGTAATATAAGTGCAAACACTGTTATTGACTTAGGATGCGGTGAAGGGTTTTATACCCAAGCAATAGCGAGTAAAACAAACGCTATTGTATACGGTGTTGATATTTCAAAACCTGCAGTTAAGTATGCTGCAAAGCGCTACCCTAATTGCCAATTTAGTGTGGCATCAATCAGCCAAGCGCCCTTTAAAAACCAATTTGCTGATGTACTTGTAAGTGTATTTGCACCTTTGTTTGAAGAAGAACTTGAACGTCTTGCAAATCAAAACGCAACATTAGTTGTTGCAAGCCCTGGCCCTTGTCATTTAAAAGAATTGAAATCGTATATATATTCAGAAGTAAACGAACATACTGAAATTACGACTCCAAATGGATTTCAAAAATCAGAACAGATTCTTCTAACAGAGCAAGTAATGCTTGGCTTTGCTGATATTAAAAACTTAATAATGATGACGCCATTCGCGTGGAAATTTAGACCCGAGCACTGGGCAGCACTCGAAGAAAAAGGTGAGCACACTGTCACCTTATCGTTTTACATAACTCAATTTACTAAAACTGCTCTTTAGTAAACGCCTTATCCATTTTATCAAACATATCTTTAAGTAAATTAGCAAGCTCCATGTAACGGGGCTTGTTTTCACTTAACTGCATCTGATATCCATTAGCTACCATTTTAGTATAAAGCTCGTTATACCATTTGTGCATAGCGGGCTCTAAAGGCGTTTGTGCTCGCTTACCTAACCAAAATAAACCTTGTAACGGCAATGATATAAAAAATAATGCGCTCGCTATGGCTTGTGGTAAAAAATCAGGCCCCAAGTAATTTAGCTGAAAAAACAAAGTAAACATGGCTAAAATTGGCATTACTGTAATAGCCAGATCAGTTGCTCTAATTACTCTAAACTCTAAAAATAAAGGCGCAAGCTCTTTGCGCATTGGCCATTTTTTACCATACAAACGGCCAGTTTGTAGTTGTGACATCACACTTTTTTGCATCATGACTCCTCACAGATACTGCTTTTAAATACAATACAAATACGAGCTATACCTAAAGTGTAACACAAAATGAAGGAGTTACACTGTCTGCGCTAAAGAGCTTAAATTTACTATTAAATAGCATACAGTTCTAACTAAAACCCACTAATTAAGGTAAAGTATTTAACATTACGTTAACTGCTTTGCATTTGATCACTCAATTGTTTTTGCTTTATTTAATACCGTAAGTGTAACTATTACGTATTAATGTTCACTTACTAAATTTGTTTATGGAAATTGAATTTATGCCAACAAGCTCTCCTAAGTCACAACACGTTTTAGTGCTAAATAGCGGCAGCTCTAGCTTAAAGTTTGCCATTATAGATCCAAATAATGGTCACGAGGTTATCTCTGGTTTGGCTGAGCGCTTGGGAAGCGAAGCACCTTCAATAAAATATAAATATAATGGGGCTAAGACCGCTATTAATTTGAAAGCTAACGAAGCTCACGCTGAGGCAATCAATACCCTAGTGGCATTAATTAAATCATATAAATTAGATAAGCATTTGATAGCGGTAGGTCACCGTGTTGTTCACGGTGGTGAACATTTTATACAATCAATACTTATCGACGAAGATGTTATTTCGGGAATTACACAAGCTGCTACACTTGCTCCACTGCACGGGCATGCTAATTTATTAGGTATTTCATCTGCAAAAAAATCGTTTAAAGGATTACCCCAAGTCGCGGTATTTGACACCGCGTTTCATCAAACTATGGATGAAGTCGCTTATCTTTATGCTCTTCCTTATAAGTTATATACCGACTTTGGCGTAAGGCGTTATGGTTTTCATGGTACAAGCCACTGCTATGTTGCAGGTCAAGCCGCTCAGCTATTAAATCAATCCCTTGAAGAAAGTAATTTTATTAGTGCTCATTTAGGTAATGGCTGCTCTGTATGTGCAATAAAAAATGGTAAAAGTGTTGATACAAGTATGGGCTTAACTCCCCTTGCAGGCTTAATTATGGGTATGCGTAGTGGTGATATCGATCCCGGTTTATTTAACTTTTTAACTACACAACTAAACTATAGCGCGCAGCAAATTGACGATTTACTAAATCAAGAAAGCGGTTTACTGGGCATAAGTGGGCTTTCTAACGATTGCCGTACAATTGAAGAGGCTTCGCTTTCTGGGAATCAAAGAGCAACTCTAGCAATCGATATGTTTTGCTACCGGCTTGCCAAACAAATTGCAGCCTACATGGTGCCATTACAGCGCCTAGACGCTGTAATTTTTACTGGCGGTATTGGCGAAAATTCAGATCTTATTCGTAAAAAAGTAATCTCTCAACTTGCCTTTTTAAACATTGATTGCGATGAGGAAGCTAACCTTAAAGCCCGATTTGGACAACAAGGGATTATTAGCACTAAAAAAACAAAAATTAAAGTTATCGTTATACCTACAAACGAAGAGTGGGTAATAGCAAACGATGCCGCAAGTATAGTAAAGGAGCTTTAATTATGGCACGTCGTATTATGTTAATTCCTGTATCTACCGGTGTGGGTTTAACATCTGTATCGGTTGGTTTAGTGCGTGCACTTGAACAAAAAACAGTTAAAGTTAACTTTTTCAAACCCATCGCTCAGCCTCGTTCAGGCGAAACAGGTCCTGAAAAATCAACACAAATAGTGACTCAAGGTTCACCTATTAATCCACCTCTGCCTTTTGCACTTGATTATGCTGAGCAAATGATTGCTGACGGTAAAGGTGATGACCTATTAGAGGAGATTGTTGAACGTTTTGAGAGTAAAATTAACGATGATGAAGTCGCTATTATTGAAGGTATGGTAACCACTCGTCGCCAACCTTATGCTGGGCGTGTAAACCGCGAAATTGCACAAACACTCGGCGCCGAAATTGTATTTGTACTTACCCCTGGTAATTACACCATTACACAAATAGAAGACCGCCTTGAAATTGCAGCAGGTAACTATGGGGGCATTGATCATCCTCGCGTACTAGGCTGTATTTTTAATAAAGTAAATGCACCACTTGATGAAGAAGGCCGCGCCCGTGCCGATTTAGTCGACGCCTATAAACCTGAAGAGCTTGAAAACGAATTAAATCGTTTAGCGTCTTTACCTATTTTTAGAAAAAACCCGTTTATGTTGCTTGGTGCAATCCCGTGGGATTTTGACTTGGTAGCACCGCGCGTAAAAGATTTAAGCGCCTATTTAAAAGCCACCATTATTAACGAAGGCGACATGCTTCATCGCCGTCTGCGCCGTATTACTTTTTGCGCGCGTACGGTATCAAACATTTTAAACTACTTTACGCCAGGTGCTTTATTAGTTACCCCTGGCGATCGCTCAGACATACTTGTTGCAGCATGCCTATCGGCAATGAATGGCACAAAACTTGGCGCTATATTGTTAACCGGAGGGTATAAGCCTGAGCCGAGAATTATGGCCTTGTGTGAGCAAGCCATGCAAACCGGTTTACCAATACTTGCAACCGATGCCGACACATGGCGTACATCACTACTACTACATAACTTTAATATGGAAGTACCGAGTGATGATGACCAACGAATTGAAAAAGTAAAAAATCATAACGCAGAGCATATCAATTCAAATTGGCTCGACACACTTGCAAAAAGTGTGGGCAAAACACGTAAACTATCACCACCCGCATTTCGTTACTTACTGACTAATAAAGCGCGTAAAGCAGGTAAAACCGTGGTATTGCCAGAGGGAAATGAACCTCGCACTATAAAAGCAGCGGCTATTTGCGGACAACGCGGAATTGCTAAAACTATACTACTGGGCGATCGCGAAGAAATAATGCGTATTGCCGAGCAACAAGGTATTGAGCTAAACGAACATGTAAGTATTATCGAGCCAAAAAGTATTATAAATGATTATATTGCACCTATGGTCGAAATTCGTAAAAGCAAAGGCCTAACTGCTGTAGTAGCACAAGAGCAACTACAAGATAACGTGGTGCTTGGCACAATGATGCTTGAACAAGGTAAAGTAGATGGTTTGGTGTCGGGCGCAGTAAACACCACCGCCAATACGATTCGCCCTGCACTTCAGCTCATTAAAACTGCACCGGGTTCATCGTTAGTATCATCCGTATTTTTTATGCTACTTCCAGATCAAGTATTAGTTTATGGTGACTGCGCTATTAATCCAGACCCTAATGCTGAACAACTTGCAGATATAGCCATTCAATCTGCCGATTCTGCTGCCGCATTTGGCATAGAGCCACGAGTAGCAATGATCAGCTACAGCACAGGTACTTCGGGTACAGGTGCCGATGTTGAAAAAGTACGCGAAGCAACGAAAATTGCGCAGCAAAAACGTCCAGACTTAATTATTGACGGTCCACTACAATACGATGCCGCTATTATGGAAAATGTCGCACTTAAAAAAGCACCTAATAGCCCTGTTGCAGGTAAAGCCACTGTATTTATATTTCCTGATTTAAATACGGGTAATACCACCTATAAAGCAGTACAAAGAAGTGCTGACTTAATAAGTATTGGGCCTATGCTGCAAGGTATGCGTAAACCTGTAAACGATTTGAGTCGGGGAGCATTAGTGGATGATATTGTGTATACAATTGCCTTAACTGCCATTCAAGCAGCTCAAGCAGAAGCACTAATTATGCATTAAGCTTAACATGTGTTTTTTATAGCCTAGCTATTATTTATTTAATAATTAACTAGTTAGGCTATTTATACCCTGCAACCCCCATACTTATCCACAGAAATTGTGGGTAAGTTTTTAATCTCCATTAAAATCGATTTACTAACGCTTACTTTAGTCGCTGTTACACCTTTAATTTAAAGCCAATAATCTATACTATAAAGCTATTAATAATGCTGTATCGCAGGCGTTTAATGTCAAAACAAACATTACTATTACACAGCACAGTTTTATCTATACACAGTTTAGATGTAGACGCCGATATACCTGCGGCACTCCTAAAGCTTCCTTTATTTTTTATATCTAAAACTCATGATGAACTATCCATTGTTTGCCCTAGTAGCTTTGAAATACACTCCCTAGATACCGAGTCTGATTGGCAAGCACTTGAAGTAGTAGGCCCACTTGGCTTTTCGTTAACGGGAATAATGGCCAATATATCGGGGGTATTAGCGCGTGCTAAAATTTCTATTTTTTCAATCTCAACCTACGATACCGATTATATTTTAGTAAAAAAACAAACGGCGTCACAAGCGCTTACTGCATTAAAAAAAGAGGGTTACAACGTGGTGGCCGAATAGCTTATGAAAGCACAAACAATAGAGTATTTAGCACTCAATAAAACACCTCGTAATGCCATTCTTATTACAAGTCCATTTACAGGTAAAGTAATGTCGCTGAAAGAACACCCCGAACCTATTTTTAGATTTGGTATTCTTGGACCCGGTATTACGGTGACGCTCAGTAGTCACAAAATTTTAGCGCCCTTTGACGGTACATTATTACAAGTAAAAAACGCAGGTGCTGAGTTTATTTTACAAGCTAAAAATGGCTTAAAAGTCTTAATAAACTTAACAATTCCTGATTCGCAATCAATTACGCACACACACATAGCACAACTAAATGGCAGTGAAATAAGTAAAGGTCAGCGCCTTGCTTATTTTGATTTACGCGAATTAGATACACCTATGCTAGCAAGTTTAATTTTACTTAATGGCCATAATCTTGGCACATTTCATTACTCACATTCGCATGTAAACGCGGGTGTAGACACCCTATTAACTATTATTAAGAAGAACTAAATTTATGATCACTTTATACGGTATTAGTAATTGCGATACGATAAAAAAAGCAAAAAAATACTTAGCCGACAACAATATCGAATTTACGTTTCATGATTACCGCAAAGATGGCGTAAACGAGCAAATGGTGAATGATTTTGCAGATAAGCTTGATTGGGAGCAACTCGTTAATAAAAGAGGCACAACTTATCGCGCATTATCCGATGAGCAAAAACAGAGCCTAACTAAAGAAAGTGCTATCCCATTGTTAGTTGAGCAACCTGCCATGATCAAACGCCCAGTACTTGTAAGTAATGGCAGTTATCATTTAGGTTTTAAAGCAGCGCAATATGACGAGATTTTTAAATAATGACTAGTGACGTAATTAAACTCGCCCAAGCGCTAATCCAACGTGAATCGGTAACACCCGAAGATGCTGGCTGCCAACAAATGATGAACGATCGCCTTGCTGTGGTTGGCTTTAATATAGAGTCATTATTTTTTACCGACACACTAAATACATGGGCTCGAAAAGGCACTCAATCACCACATTTTTGTTTTGCTGGCCATACTGATGTTGTGCCCACAGGTCCTGAAAAAAATTGGCAACATCCGCCGTTTTCAGGATTAATAAAAGATGGCCTATTGCATGGGCGTGGCGCTGCCGATATGAAAGGCTCATTAGCTGCAATGCTTGTAGCAACCGAGCGCTTTGTTACTAAGAATCCTGATCATAAAGGTTCGATTTCTTTTTTAATTACTTCTGACGAAGAAGGCCCGTTTGTAAACGGGACTACTCGCGTAATTGATACATTAGAAGCACGCGGTGAAAAAATTGATATGTGCCTTGTAGGCGAGCCATCATCACGCGATGTACTCGGTGATGTGGTTAAAAATGGTCGCAGAGGTTCACTTACCGCTTTTTTAACCGTTAAAGGTATACAAGGTCATGTGGCCTACCCGCATTTAGCACAAAACCCAATTCACTTAGCGACGCCAGCACTTACTGAGCTTAGCCAAACGGTATGGGATAACGGCAACGAATACTTCCCCGCCACCAGCTTTCAAATTTCAAATATTAATGGTGGTACGGGTGCGGGTAATGTTATTCCGGGTGAGCTTGAAGTACAGTTTAACTTTAGATTTAGCACGCAAGTAACGCATGAGCAATTACAGCAACGTGTAAATGACATTCTACAAAAGCATGACTTAAATTATGAATTAAGCTGGATAGTAAATGGCTTGCCTTTTATTACCGAGCATGGCCCGCTTGTTGATGCCACAGTTAAAGCAATTAAATCAGTAACCGGTTTAACCACCAACCTAGAAACCACTGGCGGTACATCAGATGGTCGCTTTATTGCACAAACAGGCGCTAAAGTAATTGAACTTGGCCCGCGTAACGCCACTATTCATAAAGTAGATGAATGCGTAAGTACCGATGATTTAATAACCCTTACCGACATTTACGAGCAAATATTAGAGCAACTTTTAACATAATGGATGTCACTCAACCAACACCAATAATGTGTATTACTGGCCAAAGTGATACACATTTAGCTGATATACAAAATCATCGCTTGCACAGCGCTATTATCAGCGACTTTTTAGCACTACAAAGTGCAGCCAAAAAAGCAGGATTTGAGCTTACTATTGCCTCAAGTTTTCGTGATTTTAATCGTCAATCAATTATTTGGGATAATAAGTTTTTAGGTATTCGCCCTGTTTTTAATAAACAGCAAGAGATTGTCGATTTAACTAAGCTAAGCGATAGTGATAAGTGTATAGCGATCATGCTCTACTCTGCATTACCAGGGGCAAGTAGGCATCACTTAGGGACCGATTTAGATGTGTTTGATAAAGCAGCAGTGAGTGATGACTATAAACTACAGCTAACACCTGATGAGTACCAGCAAGGTGGTCCGTTTGCGCCTTTAAGTAATTGGCTTGATACACACCTAGCTAAATTTGGTTTTTATCGTCCTTACCAGCATGATTTAGGCGGCGTAGCACCCGAGCTTTGGCATATAAGCCATATTAAGCAATCACAATTGTTAGTGAATACGCTTAGCGAGCAAGTACTTTTTGAATGCATAAAAAATAGTAAACTACAGGGCAAGCAGGCAATACTTGATAACTTACCCGCTATTTATACACGCTTTGTAACAAACGTGAGTCCCCCTTAAAAAGAAGATTAACTTAAATAATATTAAGCCTTCTTTTTATTTAAGATAAATACCAGCACCGCGCCTAATATTAACGAGCTTGCTATTACAAACTCCATTGTTACCTGCTCTGATAAAAACAAGACACCAGCAATGGCTGCAAGTACAGGTACACAAAGCTGCACAACAGCAGCTTGTGTACTTTTAAGCAGTGGCATAGCCACATACCAAACACTGTAACCAATTCCAGAAGCTATCGCACCCGAGGCACATGCAAGTAACACCCCTTCAATACTCATATTTTTTAAATAACTCATACCTACAAGTAATAAAACAGGAATAGCCACTAAGCTTCTAATAAAGTTAAATCCAGTAGTACGCAGTGGCGATACACACACTTTACCGCGAATACTGTAAATACCCCATGCAACACCACTGAGTGCCATAAGCGATGCACCTAATAAAGAAGGCACCGCAGCAGAAGGCAGCATTAAATATACAAATCCACCTAATGCCACTATAAACGCGCACCACTGAAGCACACTCAACTGCTCTTTTTTATAGATACCCCAACCAATCATAGTGAGTTGCACAGCGGAGAATAAAATAAGTGCGCCAGTGCCTGTATCTAGCTCTACATAGGCAATCGAAAAACAAAGCGCATAAACTAAAAGGCTAATACTGCTTCGCCAGCTTCCTTTGTCACTTAAAATAGCGGTATTAAATGTGCCTTTTCGTTTTAAATTATGAGTATAAATAGCCATTATAATACCTAAACACGCCGCACCACTAAGTAAACGGATTACAGTAAAGTTCCAAGCATCTATATAGCCCTCGGCTAAGGCCATTCTGCAAAAAAGAGAATTTGCGGCAAACGCAATTAAAGCAATTAATGTGTACAACGTAGCTTTCAAAAAAAATTCCTTAGCAATAAAAGCGAATTACAGCGTTATTTCAATTAATTAATTAACCTACTAAGCTCAAAACATTATCATAAGCATCTATAAAACCGCTTACTGAGCAGCACATTTAAACAGGATTGGTATAACTGTGCAAAGAGAGTATTTAGTTTAATAAATTAGATCATCTACGCTTTAGGGATCATTGTATTTAATAAGACCAATAAAGTAGCTTAAGCATTTCACTATTGTTACTCAACAAGAAAAATTCACACTTTGTTGACTAGGGCGTGTGGACCTTTGTGGATTGAAATTTGTTCAATCTAGGGGAGATTTAATCGCGGCGCGAGGTTTGTAACCTAGTGGGCTAAGTCAAAACCGAGCAACAAAGAGTTAATCGCCCCTAGAAAGAACCCTTTGGGCAGCGCCTGTTTGGCATTTATGCTGCGTTATCGCCTATTTATGGGGAATAACCACACTTCATAGGCTCTGCCTTACTTAAATACCAAACATGCTGCTGAAAAATCAACCACCAAAGATCAACACGCCCTAATATCATCTTATATTTGAATGCTAACAGTCAGTATTACTCTACGATTTTTTACAATATTTCACACATTTAGCTAAAAATAATATGTTAATGTATACAGGTAAATTAAGAGGAGTGCGCAGTGCGCCTAAGTATAATTTTAAGCTTTTGTTGGATTTTAAGTGGGTGTAGCACAATGGGCTTTAATGACCTATTTAATGACTATGCCACGCAAATGACACCAATAAGAAATGCGGTCGAAAAAAATAATATCGAAGAAGCCCAATCTCTTATTGCTAATAATAGCGCCATGCACAGTAGCTACTTACTCAATCAACTTGAGCAAGCTCGCTTAAACGACTTAGCCAACACACCAGAGGGTGCACAAAGTAAGTTTGAAAACGTGTATACCCAAATGCAAAAAAAACGCGAAGGTGCCAAAATACAAGTAAGTGCAGGGCTTGAACAAAGTAATGCATTATTTACTAACGACTCAGCAATAACCTATGTACCACCAGCTTACGAAATGAGCATGCTACACAGTTATAAAGCACTTAACTATGTATATAAAAATGATGTAGAAGGTGCTTTAGTCGAAATTCGTCGTGCTAATAAAGTACAAGTTGATGCACTTAGCGAAAATGAAGCAGAAGTCGACTCAACAGTTAAAGAAGCGCAGCAGCACTACCCTAGCATGGGTAATGTGACCAGAGATGTAAAAAATGGCTTTCAAAATGCCTACACATTTTACTTATCTGCTTTGCTTTACCAAAGTGCTAAACAATACGACGACGCGTACATTGATTACAAAAAAGCACTGGCTATACAACCTAACAATGTTTATTTACAGCAAGACGTAATGCGCCTTGCTAAAAAACAAGGGTTTGATCAAGACCTAAGTGAATTTAAAAAGCGTTTTAGTGATGCACCTACTATTTCTGCAACACAAGGCGAAGTAATTGTTTTATTTGAACAAGGCTTAGTACCAAAACAAGATGAATTTAAGCTACGTTTACCAATTTATTCATCAGGTGGCGATGCACGCTTTTACAGCTTAGCAATGCCAGTGTACAAAGATAACGCCTATGTGCGTCGTCTTAACAACATAAATATAGATGCACAAAGTTTAGAACTTAGCCCACTGGTACATCTTGAAGCACTTGCAGCTAAAACGTTAGAAGATCAAATACCTGCAAAAGTCGCTCGCCAAGTACTTAGGCTTGTTGCAAAAGAGAAGGTGCGTGCAGAGCTTGCACGCAGCGCAGGTGATGTAGGTAACATACTCGCTAACATTTATAATTTGGCGTCTGAGCAAGCCGATACACGTAGCTGGCTTACACTTCCAAATCAAATAAGCGTTGCAAGGCAAAGCCTAAATACAGGTGAGCATTCCCTTAATATAGGCACACAAGCACCTATAAATTTCACCATTAGTAAGCAAGGGTTAACGTTAATTTACTTAACCTCTATTAATAACTACTTTAATTACCACGTAGTTCAACTTTAGGAGCCATCATGAAATACATAGCGCCATTATTAGCAGTCTTAATGCTCAGTGCATGTTCCAGCAAACCGGTTACATCGGGTATTTCTGTTGAACAAAATAAAAATCAGTTCAATGAGCAATTACGTGTAGATAACCCAGAACTCGGTAAAAAGCTGGCCATTACTGATGTTAAAACACGTCAAACTAACCAGTTAACCGACGTGGTAGTGACACTTTCGAGCCAGTATAAAAAGTCACAGTATTTACAGTATCAATTTAATTGGTTTGATAAAGACGGCTTTGTGATTAAAGGCAACCACTCGCCTTGGCAAGCTCTTACCTTATTTGGTTTTGCAAAAACACAACTACCGGGCTTAGCACCTAGCTCTGATGCAGTTACCTTTTCTTTAGCAGTAAGAGAAGTGTCTACCGAATCACAAGAATTTAAAGATTAAAGGAAACAATTATGATCATCAGTAAAAAACTTAAAACAGCATCAACTTACGCTTTAGTTGGCTTAAGCGCTTTAGTACTCAGCGGCTGTGCTAATAAAGCCGTAGTAAGTTATGGCGATGCACAAGCAGTAGAAACAACAGATATTAACTTTGGTTCTACCGACTTACAAAAAGTAGCGAGCCAAATGACCGACTCATTACTAAGCTCACCTGTGGTTGGCACAATGACCGCTAATAAACGCCCTGTAGTATTTGTTGAGCGTATTAAAAATAAAACCAGCGAGCACATTGATACAGAGTCAATCACCGATTCAATCTCAACACAAATGCTGCGCAGCGGTAAATTTCGCTTTGTAGATATGACCCGTGTTGAATCAGTACGTGAACAATTAACGTTTCAAAACGAAGATGCCCTTGTTAACCCTGCAACAGCCGTTGCATTTGGTAAACAAATTGGCGCGCAATATATGTTATATGGAAATTTATCGAGCATAGTTAAATCAAATGCCGATAAATCAGACGTATACTACAAATTTACAATGCGTTTAATGGATATGGAAAGCGGCCTAGTTGAGTGGGCAGACGAAACTGAAATTCGTAAAACGAAAGAAAAATCAACCTTTGGCTGGTAGCTAATACCAATCTGCTTATATATGAGGTCTATTTAACGAATTAAATTGATCAAAGATTTATGCAGGTTGGTATAAAAGGAGCAAGTTATGAAAGCAATTACTGTAATAATGTGCGCTTTACTTACAATTAGTGCACCTACGTTTGCTAAATACGAGCGCAATAAAGCAGTCCCTGTGCAGCAAGTTTTATTTGGTGACGTGAAGTCGGTACGCAATATTACCGAGCAAGAAATCATTCAAGATAAAAACAACGGTTGGAAAACCTTTGGCGGTGCATTACTCGGTGGCGTAGTAGGCAACCAATTTGGTGGAGGTAGCGGCCGTACTGTAGCAACAATGTTAGGCTCGGTAATCGGCGGCAGTGTTGCACACAACAGGCAACAGCAAAGTCATTATCAGCAAAATCACTTTGTTGAACTACTAATACAAGTTGAAAATGGCGACCAGTTTATGGTTGTTCAAGATCAGGACCAATCTATGCGTTTTAGCAAAGGCGATAACGTAAGGTTAGTGTACTTGAACGACAATACAGTGCGTGTAGATAAAGCGTACTAGCCAATATATCTAGTATATTCATGACTAAAGTAAAAACGAGCCAAATTTGGCTCGTTTTTTTATGCATTTAAGTAATTATACTTGTCGGTAATCTTTAAAAAAGCGTTTCATTTTTAACATCGCATCGGATAAATCATCTTTGCTTGGTAAAAATACTAATCTAAAGTGATCAGGCTCTGGCCAATTAAACGCCCTGCCATGCACAAGTAATATTTTTTCGGCTTTTAGTAAATCGTACATCATCTTTTCATCATCTTTGACGTTAAAAAGTGCTATATCTACTTTGGCAAATGCATAGAGCGCGCCTTTAGGTTTTTTACAACTAATGCCTTCAATATCATTTAATCCACGCCATGCAATATCACGCTGCTCATATAAGCGCCCACCCGGGTTTATTAGACTATCAATTGATTGCACGCCGCCCAAAGCCTGTTGAATCGCATACTGTGCAGGTACATTTGCGCACAAACGCATAGATGAAAGTATTTCTAGGCCTTTGCGTAAATCATCCATTACCGAGGTACGACCACTTAGAACCATCCACCCCATTCTCAGCCCCGCTGCACGGTAGGTTTTAGCTAAACCATTAAAAGTAATAATAGGCACATCGTCGCAAAGTGAGCCGATTGAAGTATGCGTTATACCATCGTATAAAATCTTTTCGTAAATTTCATCGCTCAATAACAGCAGTTTATGTTCACGCGCTATATCAATTAATTGCATTAACAAATCATCACTGTAAACCGCACCAGTAGGATTATTAGGATTAATTAATACCAGAGCTTTAGTTTTAGACGTGATTTTACTTTTTATATCGGCAATGTCCGGAAACCAATCTTGCTCTTCATCACATAAATAATGTACCGGATTACCACCCGATAACGTGACCGAAGCAGTCCAAAGTGGATAATCTGGAGCAGGAATAAGCACTTCGTCACCATTATTTAATAGCGCTTGGGTGATCATCTGAATAAGTTCGCTTACGCCATTACCAATATAAATGTTATCTACATCTAAATTATGTAATCCACGTTGTTGGTAGTGCTGATAAATAGCCACGCGGGCTGAATAGAGGCCTTTAGAGTCACAGTAACCTTGGGCTGAATATAAGTTGCGGATAATATCTCGGTGCATATCTTCTGGCATATCAAAACCAAAAGCAGCCGGATTACCTATATTCAATTTTAATACTTTTTGACCTTCGTCTTCCATTTTTTTAGCTTGTGCTAAAACCGGCCCACGAATGTCATAACATACACCTTCTAATTTGTGACTCTTTTTAATATCAGACATTTTTACCTCGACTAGTGAATCTTTAGACTAACCTAGTAAAGGCATAAAATGCCAGTGTATTTAAGCGCTTAATACTGAAATAAATTCACGTTTCAGTTTCAATAATTAACGAGATGCTAACCATTCATTTAGCTTAGCTTGAGAGCCTGTTACTTGAGCCATTAAACTATTAGATGCGTCGATGGCTTCAGCTAAGTTATCTAGGTTTAAATTTTGTTCAATAACGCGAGACACTTCAGCAAGGCTTGAAGCCCCAAACTGCGCCGCGTTAGATTTTAAGCTGTGAGAGTGACGAATCGCCGCTTCTCTGTCTTTTCCAATGGTTGCTAAAACTTCAGAGCCTAAACGCTCAAACTCCGAGCAGCAAAAATCAAGTGTATCAGCAAACTGCTCACCCAATAACGATTCCATACTCTCTAATGCTGATGTATCAATATTTATTTCTGTCATATTTTAAGCCCTTAAAACAATCCATGTAAATTACAGTTTAATAGTACTACTTTATATTGATGCGTAAAAAAAACCAACTTAATTACCTTATAAATGTATAATTGTGAGGATCATACTGGCAACAAAAAGTTTATTAAATGGCACGCACACTTTGTAATCATTGTAACTTTGCACTTAACACCTGTATTTGCAGCGCAATTACAAATATAAACAACAAAGTTAAGGTTATTATTCTACAGCACCCAAGCGAAGAAAAAATAGCAAAAAATACCGCTAAACTACTCAATTTGTGTCTAACTGATTGCCAAATAGTCAAAGGCGAAAATAATGACGACTTTTCTATTCTTAAATCACTGCCAGTAAGCTCAACTGTTTTGCTCTACCCTAACGAACACGCTGTAAATTTAGACGATAGCGCTGAGCAATCTAATATAAAAAACATCACCCATTTAATCGTGGTTGATGGTACATGGAAAAAAGCCTACAAAATTTTGCAGCTCACCACATTGCTAAATCAATTCAAAACGGTCAGTTTTAAACAGTTACCTAAAAATCGTTATGCTATTCGTAAAGCCCCTAGGGCCGACAGCCTATCCACACTTGAAGCCGTAGCGCATAGTTTGTTTTTAATAGAGCAGTTAAATCCTGCACCACTTTATAATGTGCTTGATGAATTAATACAAAAACAAACCCAACACATGCCCGAGCACGTAAAAGCACGTTACTTAGATTAAATTCGTTACTATATGAAACTTGCAATGCGTAACTACCCTAACAGGCTAAAACGTGGCTTTACTCGCCAAGGCCCCGACTATCGCTTTGACGACCAAGTCGACTTTAGCGATATAAGAGATACCTTTGGCTTTAGATCAATGGTCGTCGGTAAATGGGTAACTAAAGAAGAGCGCTACATTAGCGCTAATTTAATTTACGATGCACTGGCCGACCTTGCACAAATACTGCATTTACCGCCTAAAGCGATTGGCCTGCGCGGCAAACTTAATTTTGCATTTGGGCATGGCGGTCAAAAAGGTGTACAAGCGCATTATAATGCAGCTTCTCAAACGCTTGCCCTTGCAAAAAATGCAGGCGGTGGTGCACTTGCTCACGAATGGTTTCATGCGTTTGACCATCATATAAGCGAGCATTTATTTGCAGCAAAACCACGATTTGGTTTTGCCTCAAAATTATGGCTTTCAAACACGCCTAATTTATCGCATCCACTTAATAATGCTTTGAACAGTTTTTATAAACATGTATTTTTAGATGAGCACGGCGTTGATGCAAATAACTTTGTACAAACGTGTATAGAACACGATAAAGCCCACAATATGAATTATATGAGCATGCCAGAAGAGCTTGCAGCACGGTGTTTTGAAGCCTGTATTGAGCAGCATTCAAATATAAAAAATAGCTTTTTAGTGGGGGGCTTACAAAGTAGTAATTTAATATACCCAAATATTGGGCATATTAATAAAGCAAATGAAGCGCTTAACCAGTACTTTGAACTACTGGGTTATGCGCTTCATAAAATGGATTAAATCAGCTCTTAAAGTGATGCTTAGCTAAACCATTACCTGTACTAATGGTTAGCGAACTAAATCTAGTAATTTGTCTGTGCTCTGAACATTACAATAACCAAAGCTCAATGCAGCCATAAATGCATGATGAACATTATGTGCAGATACTACCACCCCATTAAATTCAAGATCTAATGTAGCACAAGCATCATGTGCTACATGACATTCATAGCCAAAATCTACTGCAGCACGAGTGACAGCATCAATACACATATGGCTCATAGCACCAACAATAATCAACCTTTCAACGTTGAGCTCTTCTAGTACTCTTTGTAAATCTGTATCGCGAAAACTATTTATTTGATGCTTTAAAACGACCGGCTCACCTTCAATTGGAGTAACCGTAGGATGGATTTTCGCACCATCAGAGTTAGGCACAAAGAACGGAGCCTCGTCAGAAGGAAACTCATGACGAACATGAACTACAGGCATACCATTATCACGAAATTGAGCTAGTAGTATTGCTGCATTTTCTGAGGCTTTTTCAGTTCCAGACAGAGGCCATTTAGCTCCTTCGAATGTAGAGTAATAATCGTTTTGTAAATCAATAAGTAGTAATGCTATGTTAGACATAATAATCTCTCTTATGTTGTTTAGGTTATCTGTTGAGACTATTATGCAAAACATCAACTCATTACACCGATGGCGAAATAGCCATAAATCAGTTTAAAAATGACAAAGCATGTTCAGATCACAATTATCGACTACCCCAACGCCCTACAAAGTGCAGTACAAGGCTTTAAAGAGTTATTTTTTTTGGCAAACAGGATAGTTATAGAAAGCCAGCTTGAAGTTCAGTTCTCTGTAAAGGTCATTCAGCCCGATATAGATTTAGATGGGATGAGCCAAAATGATATTATTATTCTTCCACCAAACTTAGATGGTGATTATTTCTTCACGCCTCAACCCAAGTTGTTGCAATACCTCAACGAGGCTCATCAAAAAGGGACTATATTATGCTCTGCTTGCGCTGGTGCATTTATACTTGCCAAAACAGGCTTATTAAATAATCGTGTTGCTACAACACATTGGCAATTAGCTGATGAATTTCATGAGGCATTCCCTAAAGTATCTCTTGAGATTGAAAGTTTACTAATTAATGACGGTGATATTATTAGCGCAGGTGGGCTGATGTCATGGATTGATCTAGGGCTAGAAATCGTGGCTCAATTCACAAAACCACACGTTATGCGTACACTTGGAAAGTTTCTTATCGTTGATACGGGTAGAAGAGAACAACGCTATTACGGTAGTTTTTCGCCAAAACTTAATCACGGGAATAAACAAATATTACTAGTTCAGCATTTCATTCAAGCAAATTATAGTAAAACACTGAATGTTTCTGTACTAGCAGCTTTGGCCTGTATGAGCGAGCGAACATTTCTTCGACAATTTACCCATGCCACAACATTAAAGCCGATACAGTATATTCAAAAAATAAGAGTGCAAAAGGCATGTGAGCTATTAGAATCGACCACTCACAGTTTTGAGCGAGTGGCTCTGAATATTGGCTATGACGATGTAAACAGTTTTCGCAAAGTATTTATTAAGATAATCGGATTAAGCCCTACGGCGTTTAAAGAAAGATTTGTTTGAATAGATAGTACCAAAGGGAAGAATCATTAATTACCGTTGTATTCTCACTTCACTATTAAAATAAATGGCTATTATTGTAAATATTGAATTAAAGGTATAAAGCTTTCATCTTTATACTTAGCAAACTTGTTGCACCCACTTAATAAAGCAAATGAAGCGCTTAACCAGTATCTTGCACTACTGGGTTATGCGCTTCATAAAATGGACGAATAAAAGCTTTATTTAGTGGTTACTTATCGTCACTAATACGACTTGCTACTGCACTGTTTTGATCTTTATATTTTGCATCTTTACGGATGTTGTATGGGTTTTCACACGGGCCCGATAGCATTTCAAAGCTCATAGCCCCAATTTTCATCAGTGGGCGAAGCGCGAGTGGTAATTTACCTGAGTTGTAAAACTCTAAAACAATATTACCGCTCCAGCCTGGATCTATTCGGTGCGCAGTTACATGCACCATTAAACCTAAACGCGCAAGCGATGAGCGTCCATCTAACCAGCCTACTATGTCTGCTGGCAGAGTTACTTTTTCGTGTGTTATAGCAAGTGCAAGTTCACCTGGGTGTAAAAAGAATGCTTCACCTTCATCAAGCACTATTTCTTCACTCATGATTGATTCCATGGCTTTATTTAGCTGATCTTTTGGACCACTTAAATCGACGTATGCCGCGTTGTGTGCATTAAAAGTTCTGAATTTATTACCTAATCGCAAATCGGCAGTTACGCCTGAAATCATGTCACTTGTTGGCGCAGGCTCAATAACAATGCGACCATCGCTTAGGTATTCATTAATATGTGTGTCTGAAAGTCTCATTATTTACTAATCTTCTGTAATCACAATTTCAATCGCATTGTGATGCTGTTGATAATAAAGCGTGCTGGCTATAAGCCTCGCTGCTGCGCTGTATGTTTTGCTTATTGCCGCGTCGTTATCGTTGGCAATAAGTTTTCCTTGCTCAGAATACTCGCGTATATCTATTGCAAGAGGAATATGACTAAGTACGGGTACGCCGTGCTTGTGCGCAAGTTTTTGTGCGCCGTCTTTACCAAATACGTGGTTAGCTTCGCCGCAATGGCTGCAAATGTAATAACTCATGTTTTCAATTAAGCCCAGCACTGGCACGTTTACTTTATTAAACATGGCAATGCCTTTTTGCGCATCGGCAAGGGCTAAGTCTTGCGGCGTAGTGACAATAACAGTGCCGCTCGCTGGTACTTTTTGGCTCATTGTAAGTTGAATATCACCAGTGCCCGGTGGCATATCTACAATTAAGTAATCAAGCTCGCCCCAATCAGTCTCGTTAAGCAATTGGCTAAGCGCGCCTGAAGCCATTGGCCCGCGCCATACGGTGGCATCATCGCTTGGGACTAAAAAGCCAATTGACTGCGCTTTAATGCCATTGGCATCAAAAGGCTGTAGCTGTTTGTTATCTTTAGTGACGGGCTCTGCGCCCACCAAGCCCAAAAGCATTGGAATCGACGGCCCATAAATATCAGCATCTAAAATACCGACCTTTACGCCTTCATTTTTAAGGGCGCCCGCCAAGTTAACGGCAGTAGTCGACTTACCTACTCCTCCTTTGCCTGAGGCAATAAGTACAATATGTTTAATCGCTTTAAATTTAGCCGCCTCTTTAATGATAACCTTGGCGCTAATTGTTACAGCCACATTTAAGCTTTCACTTACGTGTTGCTCAACTAAAGGCATTTCTGATTGCCCAGCAAATGGTAAGGTTAATTTAATGTGTAGTGATTTATCGTCATTTTGAGTAATAGTATCAATGAAGCTTTCGTCAATACCGACGGCAAAAGCCGCACTACGATATGCCGCTAAGGCAGTAATAATCGGTTGTTTTTGCACCGATTTAGAAGAGAATAGTTTCGACAGTCCAAACATAGCAATTAAATAGCGTTTCTTTGATGAAAAGTGCCACGGAATTATGTAACATTCAGGGCATTAACACCAGTCAATTAATAAAAATCCATAAGCTGTGCGCACTCTAAGCAGATAGCTTGTAGATAAATTAATGATAATTGCCGTTTGTATAATAAAAACGGCGTTTTATCCTCAATTCGGAATGATTATGACGCAGCGAAAGATCCTGATTACCAGCGCATTACCTTATGCAAATGGCCCTACTCACCTAGGTCATTTATTGGAATATATTCAAACTGATATTTGGTCACGTTTTCAAAAACTACAGGGCCACGAAGCTTATTATGTTTGCGCAGACGATGCCCACGGCACGCCAATTATGCTTAATGCGCAAAAGCAAGGGATCACGCCTGAAGAAATGGTAAAACAAGTGAGCATAGAGCGCCAACGCGACTTCGCTGACTTTAATATCAAATTTGATAACTACCACAGCACGCATAGCCAAGAAAACAAAGAATTAAGCGAACTTATTTATAACCGCCTAAACGATGCCGGTCATATTAAAAAGCACACTATTTCGCAATTATTCGATCCAGAAAAAGGTATTTTCTTACCCGATCGTTTTGTAACTGGTACTTGCCCAACGTGTAAATCTGAAAACCAAAACGGCGACAGTTGTGATTCGTGTGGTGCTACATACAGCCCTACCGAACTCATTAATCCGCGTTCTGTAATGTCAGGTGCAGAGCCTGTACTTAAAGATTCTGAACATTACTTTTTTGACCTGCCAGCATTTGAAGGCATGCTAAAAGAGTGGTTACACTCGGGCACTATTCAACAAGAAATGGCTAACAAGCTAGACGAATGGTTTACCGATGGCCTGCAGCAGTGGGATATTAGCCGTGATGCGCCTTACTTTGGTTTTGAAATTCCAAATGCACCGGGCAAATATTTTTACGTTTGGTTAGATGCACCTATTGGTTACATGGCGAGCTTTAAAAACCTATGTGATAAAAAAGGCATCAACTTTGATGAGTTTTGGGCTGAAGGTTCAGACGCTGAGCTTTATCACTTTATTGGTAAAGACATCATTTATTTCCACAGCTTATTTTGGCCAGCAATGTTAGAAGGCGCTAATTTTAGAAAGCCAACTAACGTATTCGCTCATGGTTTTGTTACTGTAAATGGCGAAAAAATGTCTAAATCAAAGGGTACGTTTATTAAAGCGCGTACTTATTTAGATAACTTAAACCCAGAGTACTTACGTTACTACTACGCAGCAAAATTAAGCAGCGGTATTGTTGATCTTGATTTAAACCTAGAAGACTTTGCACAACGCGTAAATTCAGACCTAGTAGGTAAAGTAGTAAACATAGCGAGCCGTTGTGCTGGCTTTATTACTAAAAAGTTTGATGGCAAGCTAAGCAGCACTATTATGCAACCAGAGCTGTTAGCAGAGTTTCAAGCGGCTGCACCTAGCATTACAACACACTATGAGAACCGCGATTACAGCCGCGCAATTCGCGAAATAATGGCGCTTGCCGACAAAGCAAACCAATTTATTGATGGCGCAGCACCTTGGGTATTAATTAAAGACGAAACTAAGCAACAAGAAGCACACGAAGTGTGTTCTCTTGGTCTTAACTTGTTCCGCGTTTTAATTACTTATTTAAAACCAGTGCTACCAGAAATGGCCGACAACGTACAAGCATTTTTAAATGACGACCTTGCATGGGACGACGTTCAAAATGCTCTCGTAAGCCACCCTATCAATAAATTTAAACCGTTAATGCAGCGTGTTGAAATGGATAAAGTAAATAAAATGGTTGAAGAATCTAAAGAAAGCTTAGCGCCAAAAGTAACTATTGACCCTAACAGCCCACTTGCAAAAGAGCCGATTAGCGACGAAATAGAATTTGATGACTTTGCAAAAGTAGACTTACGCGTAGCTAAAATTGCTAAAGCAGAGCACGTAGAAGGCGCTGATAAACTACTTAAGCTAACACTTGATTTAGGCGGCGAAACTCGCCAAGTGTTTGCAGGTATTAAATCAGCTTACGCACCAGAGGATCTCGAAGGTAAGTTAACCGTTATGGTCGCTAACCTTAAGCCTCGTAAAATGCGCTTTGGTATGTCTGAGGGCATGGTATTAGCAGCAGGTCCTGGCGGAAAAGAAATTTATATTCTTAACCCAGATGACGGCTCAGAGCCTGGTATGCGCGTAATGTAATATTACTCATACAATAAAAACCGCTGATACATCAGCGGTTTTTTTATGGGCTTCCCTATTTGCTTTATAAGCATTATTTAAATAATATCAGTGTATTAAAATATTTTTTAGATCAACAACCATGACCAGCAACCTTGATACCCAAAGACTAAATACCAGTGCGCTAATCAAGCAATATAAGTTACTCGCAATCTTACGCTTAAAACAACAAAGCGACGTAGCTCCATTAATTGATTGCTTAGTTAATGCAGGCATAAACGCACTCGAAATCACTTCAAACACGCCTGGCTTTGAGCAAGAAATAACAAAAGCACGCGCAGCTCATAAAAACGCACTTATTGGTGCAGGCACAATAATTAACACCACCCTTGCTCAGCAAGCAATTGATGCAGGCGCGCAGTTTATTGTAACGCCAAATACCAACAAATCGGTTGTCGAACTTGCCCACCAGCACGGGTTGCCGGTATTAATGGGCGCGCTAACACCTACCGATGTAGCAAATGCAATTGAATATAAGGCAGATATTATTAAGGTATTTCCTGCGGGCAGTATGGGCGTTGGTTACTTTAAAGCATTAACAGGTCCATTTTCAGAAGCACAATTAATACCTGTTGGTGGTGTGAATTTAGATAATTTATCACAATGGTTTGAAGCAGGTGCTTGTGGCGCGGCAGTAAGTGGCGATTTTTGTAAGGTATTAAATACCGAACAAGAGCGTAGCCACCTTACCAAGCTTGTAAAAAACTATATAAGTAAACTGCCTAAATAGGCAGTTTATTTTATTTATAAAATAGCCAAATGTGTGCTCATAAAATTTGATTGGGCGCTATACAAAATTAACTATTACTAATTAATTCAGCTTTTTCAATACACGTTCTTTTCTTGGTAGGTAATAATTATCGTAATCAAGTGACACTATAACGCGCTCTGCTTTTCCTAATAACTCATCACGCGGAATTAAACCAATTACACGCGAGTCAGCGCTATTATCGCGGTTGTCGCCCATTGCTAAATAATAATCATCCGGAATGGTGATTGCATCAAACCCCGATAAACGTGAAGGAATATTTGCCACTCTTATCGAATGCTCTAGCCCGTTTAAATTTTCAATTTTATCAAGCGAGTCTATGTTGCTTCGCTGATCTGCATAATTAAGCTTTTTACCATTAATAATGAGCTCGTTGTTTTCTAGCGCAACGGTATCTCCTGGTACACCTATTACACGTTTAATTAAGCGGTTATCGGCAGCTTGTGAGTCAAAAACAATAATATCACCGGTTTGTGGGTCCGCTAGTTTAAGTAATTTTATATGCGTAAATGGTAGACGGATATCGTAAGCCATTTTATCCGTTAAAATTCTGTCGCCTTCTTGAATGGTTGGCTTCATTGAGCCTGTTGGCACTTCGTACCAGTCAGCTACAGCGCTTCTAAATACGCTCATCAGTGCTATAAATACGATAAGAGCGCGGTTGTTTTTCCAAAACCTATAAAGCGGTTTCATATTATTTCCCAGCGTTAATTAAGTATTATTATGACTAACTAAATACAGAGCAGTTCAATGTAGAGTGTAACAAAAAGTGTGAGGTTTACGGCGGGTATAGCAAGGTAGTTGCTTACCTTGCTATATGATCAATCTGAAAATTAGATTATAAATTATTGTTGATTTAGTTTTTCTTTTGCTTCTTTTACTTTTTCAAAATCCAAACCAAGTTCGTCAGTCGCTTCTTTGATCAGATGCGGTTGCGTCATCACGACTGCCATAAGTTGCTGTAGTTTCTCTGGCGGAATACCAAGCTCTTGAACAAGCGCCATTGCCATCATTGGGTTTTGAGTAAACGCTTCAAACAATGCTTTTACTTTTTCATCGCTTACATTGTGCTCTTTAAGTATTGCTAGTATTGGGTTCATTTTTAACCTTGTGTGTTTTGTACGTATTTTATATTACTAAATTATATTAGCTGAGCCATGCATTAACAACGTCAATACACGTCCCAGTGTTACATCTCATGGTTATTCTACAAGTAAAACCACTTTTCCTGCGTTTTCATTACGCTCTAAAATAGCGTGAGCTTCGCTTGCTTCGCCCCATGGTAGTGTTTTATACAGGTTAAAGTCGTACTTTTTAGTAGCAATATCATTGTAAAAACGCGCTACAAAGTCGTCGCGCACCTGGCGTTTAAACTCAATACTACGATTTCTAAGCGTTGATGCATGAAACGAAATACGTTTGCGTAAAAGCGCGGCAAAATCCACTTCTGCAAAACGTCCATCTAAAAATGCAAGCATAACAATTTGGCAATCCATCGCTGCAATAGCGGCATTTTTATTTAAATAACTACCCGAAACAGGATCTACAATTGCATTTGCTGTTAACTCATGTTCTTTCATGTATTCTACAAAGTCGGTAGTTTTGTAGTTAATTGCATGATCGGCACCGAGTTCTTTTGCATGTTGGCATTTATCATCCGTACCGGCAGTAACAACAACGGTAGCACCTGCGCTTTTAGCCATTTGAATTGCAGCACCGCCTACGCCACTCGCACCTGCATGAATAAGTGCTGTTTGTCCTTTTTGCAATTTACCAAGCTCAAATAACGCGCCAAATGCTGTTAGGTACACTTCGCTTATTGCAGCGCCTTCAGCCATTGTTACATCATCGGGTAATTCCATAAGCTGCTTTGCATCAACGGCTACATATTCACTATAAGCGCCGCCTGAGCACAAGGTAAAAACACGTTTATTAAGCCAAACTCTATCAACTTTACCGCCAATATCACTAACTACACCAGCGCATTCTAAACCTAAAATTGGGCTATCTCCCGCAGGAGCCGGGTATTTTCCTTGACGCTGCATGCTATCTGCACGGTTCACACCTATAGCTTCTACTTTTACGAGTACTTCATGGCTCTTTAAAACCGGTTTTTCGGTTTCACTAAATGCAAGATTGCCATCTTCATGAGAAATATATTTCATTGTCGCTCCAAGTTTAAAAACTGTAATTACATATAGATGGGGATGAACACAGATTCAAACAACCTCAAAATCGCCAACTTTGTTTATAAGGATAAACATCGGGTAGATAGCCATTATATATTTGTTGCTGGCAGCCTTCCCAAAATGTCGCTAAAAACAAATGACTGTGCTCGTTATTAAAATAGTTAAACGCAAGTTCGTTAGCACTAAAAAACACCTTAAATTGGCTCGGAAATATATCATTTTCGGCTATATCAAAATACGAGTGGCTACTTAGCTCTTCAAGTGCATTTTGGGTTTGTGGCACCTCTCTAAAGTTGCAATCGGTCAGTGGGCAAATTTCGTCAAAGTCGTAAAATACCACTCGTCCCCATCGCGTTACGCCAAAATTTTTCATTAGCATGTCGCCCGGAAATATATTAGCGCCGGCAAGCTCCTTTATTGCTTTACCGTAATCATGCATCACTCTTTCTAAGGTTTTGTTATCGCATTGGTTAATATACAAATTAAGCGGGGTCATTTTACGCTCAACATAAACGTGCTTTAAAATAAGTGCCTTGCCCGATATAACCATACTGCTACCAATTTGGTTTTTCATCTGCTCGAGCAGTTCGTCGCTAAAACGACTTAAATCAAACGCTAAATATCTAAATTCGTGTGTGTCTACCAAACGACCAACCCTATCTGCTTGTTTTACAAAGTTATATTTTTCTTTCACCTGTGCTTTAGTAGCTGTTTTTGGCGCGCTAAATTTGTCTTTTATTACTTTATATACGTAATCTAGCCCTTCAATAGTAAAGACCAGCATTACCATGCCCGGAGTACCTGGCGCTGTAACATATTTAAAGTTGGCTGGACTATTTTTAGTGGTATCAACTTTGTGCCGATAAAACTCAGTTTTGGCGTGCTTTATAAAACCAATCGCGTTAAATAATTCAAAGCGTTGTTTGTGCGGCATTAACACGCTTAAGTAATCTACATAACGAGCAGGCTGGTCGGTATCAACCATAAAATACGTGCGCGCAAAACCAAATAATAAACTTAATTGATCGGCGCCCATCATTACAGCATCAAGCTTTAGTCCCTCATCGGTATTTAAAATAGCGATAGCAAAAGGCATGTTGTCGCCATTTTTAGCAATGCAGCGCCCAATTAAATAACAGGCTTTGTTTCTAAAAAATAATGAGTTGGCGTATTCAATATAACCGTCGTTTAAATTTATAAGTTCGTACACCTGTTTGCATTGCTGCTTAGCGCCTTGCATTAATGTACTTTGTAACGTGGCTACATCGCTCGCTAACTGACTAAATGGCAATCTAAACACTTGATTAGTAATAAGCGTTTTAACGGCGTTATTAAACCCGTTTTGTAGCGATATCCTGCTCACTAAGCTTTCATAAGAGCGCGGCTCACTACGATACTTTGCTTTTAATACAAACAAATGCACAGTACGAATTTTTTTATCGTCCCAAATTGCGCCAAACGTTGAGTTAAAAAAGGTATGCGCAATAGGTTTATTTTCGTGATTTTGTACCATATCGCCATAAATATTTTTAGCTAGCTGCCACGTTTGCGGGCAAGTAAGTTCAGCGTAAGCAATAACTCGCACTGCTTCACTCACATTTTTTACTTCGCGCTCATACACTTGTAAACGCTCACGCATAGCGCTTTGTACATCATGGTATTTTTGTTGTTCAAAACGGCTTTGTGCACCCAGTGTAATATTTAAAAATTGCGAAAACATAGCCTCAAAACCAGCAAAAATAGATCGTGCAAGCTTACTGGCTACAACGCGTTGTAGCGCATTATTAGATTGATTTGTTAGCCTATTTTGCATAAATACAGCACTTATATTGATGCCAGTTATGGCGGTTATTTTTTATTAATTGTTTACACCTTAGCAAGCAGGCTTTAATTTAGATAATTAATAAAGCATATAATTTAAATTGATCATATGAATATAAGAAACGTCGATCTCAACCTTCTCGTTTATTTAAATGTGTTAATAGATGAAAAAAGTGTGTCTAAAGCTGCAAATAAACTCGCGCTTACGCAACCTGCTATGAGTAACGCATTAAAGCGTCTGCGCGATTTATTTGACGACCCGCTACTTGTGCGTGCCGCTGGCTCAATGACGCCAACAGCTAAAGCACTTGCATTAAAGCCCGAAGTTGAGGCGCTATTAAAAATGGCCGAAGCTATTACGCAGCCTAGTGAGCAATTTAACCCTGCAACGGCTGAAGTTACGTTTAGAATAATGGCAAACGACTACATAGAGTCGACCTTAATAGCCCCTTTTATAACCGCGCAGCTTAGTAAAAACCCCGGTATTAATTTCGATATATTAAGCCCAAGCGACGTAAACCTACAAGACATGGAAAAAGGCACTATCGATTTAGCCATAAACCGCTTTAATGGCCTACCACGCTCGTTTCATCAAGCCAGTGTTTGGCGCGATAACTACTGTTGTTTAACGCATCCTAAAAATACATTTTTACAACGTTCAGGGTTAGACGACTACTTAAAAAAAGAACATATTTGGGTAAACCGTGCAGGTTGGGGGCCAGAGGCTGCTGTTACTAATAAATCGGGAAAGCAAAAATTAGGCTGGGTAGACGAAGCGCTTTGGCAACTCGAACAAACCCGTAAAATACGTGTTTTTACTCGCCACTACATGGTTGCAAGCCTGCTTTGCCAATCAGAGGAACTTATTGCCACCCTACCGCGCAGGCAAGCTAAGTTATTAACTTCTCATACTGATTTAGTAATCAGCCCGGTGCCGTTTCAAATAGTGCCTATTGAGGTAAAAATGATATGGAGCCCACTGCTGCACCATGCCCCTGCGCACCAATGGTTAAGGCGTGAGCTATTAGTGTTTGCTAAAACAATTGCGGACAGATAATTAAGAGTAAGCATTTAATTAGTACTCAAGAGCCTAACGCGAAAGCCAGTGCTATGTACTGAATCATCAGATTTTGAGCTGATAGCTTGGTTAGCATTTTAAATACATTGTGTTAGAAACTACCTAATAAAAGCTGGAAGTCCAGCTCAAATACAATGTTCGCTAAAGAATTGAATCAAAATAGGTACTGCGTTATTCTTAATGAGTAATATAATGCCAATAACTTTAGATACTCGTTATCAAGAACCTACGACATATTAAAAAATGGAATTTTATGTACCAATACTTATATTTAAAATGTTCACTTATAATGAGCAAGGCCACCAAAATTAGCTTTATTCCTTTCTCTAAAGTTGAAACTGATAATTTAAAAACTCTCTTATTTACTGCACGACTTTTTGTTTATATAGCTCTTGCATACTTTTTGAATGGGTTAGGTACTTTTGTATATGATGTTCATGAAGTTGTTAATTTATACAACTTTGAACAAACTTGGAGCGTAATATTTACAAACATTCATCAGACTCTACTATTGAAAAAATTATTATGGGAGATGTTATTTAGCGCTACTATATTAGCGACTGGTGGTGTATTGGCCGCAATAGTTTCGTTCGGGTTTAAGTATGAAAGTAAAAGTGACTAACCTCAAGCCTTTGCTGTACTTTAAAACCTTATGCTATTGAAGCTGAAATGATTAAGGCACTTAACTTTCCTCCTTTGACACATAGCGCTAATAATATAAAAATTCAGACAAAGTATTTTTAATAGGTAATTTATAAATGGATAGTGCATCAATAATTGCGTGGAGTGTTTTGTTTGGCGGCATAGGTATTGGCTACCTTACTTACGGGCGAAGAAAAAAAGCCGTAGTTCCACTTTGTATTGGTTTATCGTTATTGGTGTTTCCGTACTTTATGACCAGTGTTAGCATGCTACTGATTGTAGGCGCTATTTTAGTGGCCATTCCCTACTTTGTTAAAATTTAACATTGTTATTGCTATTGTGACGGCTAAATAAAATACACGCGAAAATAAAAAGCACCATGGTATTCAACTTTGGGAAAATACCGTGGCGCTTTTGGAAATCGTCGATATAGGAATCTACCTACAGTGTATTATTAGCAAGCTTAGTACCAACTTCATAAAATAATTAAAATTCAATAAAAACAATTAACTAAGATTCCTTCTTTATTCCTCAACTCCTCCCTCTGTTCCAGTTTTGTGCACACTTTCACGACTTTGCACCAAATTAATTGGCATTATTTAAGGTTGTTTCCTGCGTTCTATTAACCATTAAATTTTACTATTGATAAAATCAATATCAGTTATTGAAAACAACAATTTCATTAATAATACACTTAGCGCTAGAGTGAAGTTAAGCCAACAAACTAAGAGTAATTATTATGACAACAGCTTCTTTCACACGCCAAGACGGATTATTCATCGATGCTAACTTGCATCAATTCATTGAAGAGCAGTTATGCACTAAAGCTAACACCACTGAAACTTACCAAGCATTAGCTACTTTAGTGGATGAGTTTGGTTGTAAATGCCGTAAAACAAAACATCAACCAGATGACGTATTAGAAGTTGATACATTATTAAACGCATACCAACTTAAAAACCACCCGCTTTGCCATGTTGATGCGCAAACTACGGAAGCCGTTTTAGACGAATATTGCTGCCAGGTTCCTGCAATTATTGTTGTTGCGTTAATGGATACGCTTAGTGGTACGCAGTGCGATGAACCTGAAGCACATGAGATTTACCATCGTGCAGCGCAGTTAACCAACCGCCCTTGTATGCACAGAGTAAAAACTGCCTCAGCAGCTTAATAATGGATGTATTTAAAAGTGCTCGATAACCTTCTTTGCAAAACTAGTACAAGTTAAGGTTGTCGAGTTATGAATACTTGAGTTATCGCTCTGCTCTTGCGCTAAATCAAAGGTTACTTCACCGCTTTTAAATGTTTGCTCTAAGGCATTTTCGATGAGTAATGCAGCCTCTTCCCACCCCATAAATTTAAGCATTAATACTGCACTTAAAATACTGCTACTTGGGTTTGCTTTGTTTTGCCCTGCTATACGCTCAAACGTGCCATGTGTGGGCTCAAAAAATGCGACATCGTTATTTAAATTTGCAGCAGGCATTATGCCAACACCACCAACCTGCGCGCTGAGCATATCCGCTAAAAAGTCGCCGTTTTGGTTAGTAGTTACCACTACATCAAATTGCTCTGGATGCATTAAACATTGCTGCAGCATATTATCGGCTATAACTTCTTTAATAATTAAGGGCGCTTGATGTGCTCGCTCTATTTGCAGCCAACGGCCATTTTCGTGTGCAGTGGCATTAAACTCATTTTGTGCAAGTGCAAAGCCCCAACGTTTAAATGCCCCATCGGTAAATTTAAGTACATTGCCTTTGTGCACTAGCGTTAATGATTCACTATCGTTTTTAAGTGCATAGTTAATGGCATAGCGCATTAGTCGCTCAGAGCCTTCTTTAGATATATTTTTAATACCAATTCCGCACTCTTGTGTAAAACGAAGCCGAGTTACCCCCATTTCCTCACATAAAAAGTCGAGCATTTTTTCACTTTCTACACTGCCCGCTTGCCACTCAATACCTGAGTACACGTCTTCGCTGCTATCACGAAGTACTGTTATATTTGTTAAAAATGGATTTTTTAAAGGAGAAGGGAGCGCACTAAAACCTTTTATAGTGCGCATATTTACAAACAAATCCATTTCTTGCCTGAGTGCGACATTAAGCGATCTAAAACCACCACCCAGTGGTGTGGTTAACGGCCCTTTTATGGCGATTTTACAGGCACGTACCGCGTTAATTGTTTCTTGTGGAAACCAGTCACCGTCATACAGCTTTGCGGCCTGCTCGCCATTATAAACCTGCATCCAATGAATTTTCCGTGCACTTTTATAACAATGATCAATTGCACTATCAACAACATGGCGCATTACCGGCATAACATCTAGGCCCACGCCATCGCCATCAATAAAGGCAATGATAGGTTCTAACGGTATTTGCCAGTGTCCTTGTGCATCAATAGTGATATTTTGGCCGTGCTCAGGAACTTGAATATGCTGATACGTCATGGCTAAAACCTAACTTAAAATAACGATTAATTGATTAAACCATGCTTAGCTAGGAGTGTCTGTATTTGTACTTTTATAGTTGCTATCATTTTAAAAAATAAAGAATTAGGCGTGATTATTTATCCATTTAGTTGGTCTTGTATATTAGAATTTTCGTACCAGTTATTAATTACAGCGGAGCACTTTAATGAAATTATTTTTTGTACTGCTACTATCAATCAGCTCTTTTAACGTATTAGCCGTTGAGGTAGTCATACATAACCTTAGCTCGCTCTCAAGTAATGCTAAAAACACAGTGTCTACATGGGTTAATCAAAGTGTTGAAAAAACACAAAATACTCTGGGGCCTTTAAAACAAACCACATTGCCTATTTACTTAAAACCACAATACGTTGCTTTTGAGCCTGTACCTTGGGCTACAGTTAAGCGCAATAACCCCGATGGGCTTGAGCTACATATAGATCGCTACGCTAGTTTAAATGCATTCACTAAAGATTGGACGCTATACCATGAACTTTCGCATTTATATTTACCGCTGCTTCCTTACTCTGGCTTTTGGCTAAGTGAAGGTTTTGCCAGTTATATGCAAAACGTAATAATGCGTGACAGCGGTATAATTACCCAGCCGCAGTTTGTACAACGTTTAAATGCAGGATTTGACCGTGCCCGCCTGCAAACCAAAACAAAAACACAACCTCTTAATAAGCTCTCTGCCGATATGTGGAAACAACGAGCCCAACAACGTGTTTATTGGACTGGTGCAGCTTTTTTTGCTCAGGCCGATTTGGAGCTACAAAAACAAGGGTTATCGGTCGCGGGTATAATAAAACAGTATCAAATATGCTGTAGAGCCGCTCGCTCAAATGCTAAAACATTTATAAAAGAGTTAGATAAACTATCCGGTAGTAGCGTTTTTACAACACTCTATACAAAATATAATACCCGTACTGACTTTCCTGATATTAGTAAAGAGCAGTTAAACACGCTTTAACGGCTGCCCTGTTTTATATAGTTACTATATTCAACCAGCCCTTGCGCATTAAAATTAGTTGAGTACTCATTCATAAAACCATGCAAAAAATTGGTTTTATAACACTTAACATCCGCTTTGGTGCTTAAAGCTTTAATAACTTCATCAACATTAAAGTGACTCTCACTTGCTGGGAATATGAACTCACAGGGTACTTTTGCGCTTAAATTTAAATTATGCCTAATTTGCGATGGATAAAAGCCAATTAACTTTTTAAGGTGTGTATTGCCTGTTAATAACTGTGCTCGCCATGCCGCACTTGCTCCCGCGCTAAACGCAATACAGATAGTTGGTACGGTTAGGCTCTCAAAGCATTTTTGAACTTTAGCAGTGTATTCATCATGACCACACTTCTGCATAAAGTTATCGTAACTATTTTGTTCATTTTCAATAGGTTGGTAGTTTCCACTGTAGGGGTCTACAATAGTTATATTCGCGCTAATTACTTCTAACAACCTCATTAAAGCAGGGGTTAAACCATAAATATCACTCGCTATTAGGTAATTCATACTTATCCTTTGGTAACTAAAAATGGGCTTTGTAAGCAGTTGATAAGATTTATTATAAATATTTTTACAAAAATAGCTTGCACACAATTTATATATAAGTTACCTTCCCTCTCTGGTTTAAAGAAACCGCCGCGGTTAACCATTTACCCTGATCCAGTAAGCCCCGCAAAACGTATATTTGAAAGCTAAGTTATTGTACGGCGAGAACCCCTTGAATAATACCGAGATGATTTTTTACTATCATCGCAAAAGTGTCATAAAGATCGTCAACACTGTAATGAAGCTAAACACAACATCGTTAATTTATTAACTGCAATTTGCTATAAAAATATAGCGCAGAATAAATAACAAGAATAAAGTGAGTTTTATTATGTCTTATAAATATAATGGGTCTATGATCCAAATTGCACATCCAGTGCAATCAATTTCAGTAAACAAACATCGTGTAATCTTTAGTGATACACAAGGTTTAAAAAATGCATTGTTTCAAAAAGCGAGTGATGCACGCCAGTTTGTTAAGTGGCTAAAAGCTAACTAAGCAACACATAACTTTAATTGCCCTTTTATTATTGCAATTATTGATAAGATATTATGCCAGCCTCGTTGCTGGCATTTTACTTTTTAGCTCTTTATTGGTTACAATAGTTTTACAATAATAATTACTGGCAGCTGTTGTAATGCTCCGTATATTTTTAACTTTCTTACTTTTTTTCTGTTTGAGCTCAATCAGTAATGCAAGAACCATTACTTGGTTAGCGCACGACTTTGCACCCTACTATATTTTAAATGGTCAATACCAATATCAAGGCCGTGACGAAAGCATAATTGCACTTCTTGAAAAACAACTCCCCACTATTACATTTAAACGCATGATCATTCCCTCGGGTAAAGTAATTCAAGAGCTTTCGAATAATTCGCATAATGCGTGTGCATTATCGCTTTACAAAAACGATGACAGAAAAGAGCACATTTATTTTACAGACGAAAGCTCAACAACAGGCCTTTCGCCTTCTATTGCCCTGCATAAACGATTGGCTGATGCGCTAAATATTGAGGATTCAAGTGAAGTATCGTTACTTGATTTATTACAAGATAAAAAACTAACGCTTGGAGTCTCTATGAGCCGCTCTTATGGGCAAGAGATAGACTCCTTAATAAACAGTACACCCAATATTAATTTGGTAATAAGACCCACCCGCGATAGCTTAGCGAGCCTTACGTATATGCTTAACTTAAAACGGATTGATATTTTACTGGGTTACCCAAGTGAGCATTACTATTTAGCTAAATCAATGCACTTTGAGGGAAACTTAACGCAGCGTCCATTAACCGAATCTCCCGCGTTAAGTTATGGCTTTATTGGCTGTACTAAAAACGAGCAAGGTGAAAAAGACATCGCGATTTTAAATGAGCAGCTAAAAATAATTAAAAAAACGCAGGCTTATAACGATTTACTTATGCGCTGGTTACCTGAACATTTAAGGCCTTTATTAAAGTCGCGTATAAATAGCACAAAATAAATAGACTAAAAATCGTTTAATTCGAGTTTCTGCTAAGCAAAAAAAAACGCCACAGTAAGTGGCGTTTTTATATTTAAAAACAAAATTACTGACGAACACCTTCTATTGATAAAATAATATCAACATGAGTAGATGCAGGTCCTAAGTTGTAATCAATACCGTAATCGGTAAGTTTAAGGCTGGTTTCGCCTTCAAAACCTACGCGGTAACCGCCCCATGGATCTTTACCTTCACCCACTTTATCAATTTCAAAAGTAATAGTGTTGGTTACGCCGTGCAGCGTAAACTCACCGGTTACGTCAGCCTCTTCACCGTCTTCATCAAACTTAATGCTTGTGCTTTTAAATGTCGCTTTTGGGTATTTATCTACATTTAAAAAATCTTTACCATGTAAATGCTTATCGCGCTCTGCATGGTTAGAGTCAAGGCTAGTGGTATCAATATTTACCATAATTTTTGACGCATCAGGGTTTTTAGCATCGTAACTAAATGTGCCGTCAAAAGTATTAAAACGACCATATAACCAGCTGTAACCTAAGTGTTTAATTTTAAAATTAACAGATGCGTGCCCGCCTTTTGTATCAATTACATAATCAGCTGCATTGGCGGCTGTTGCCGATAACATCATTGCAGCCGAAACGGCTGTGCTTACTAATAATTTTTTCATTTTAATCATCCTTTAATGGTTTGATCATTCTAATTAAGGTTTTATCTTTATCGATAAAGTGATGTTTTAACGCCCCTAGTGCATGCAATACTGCAAACCCGATTAATGTGCACGCGCCGTAATAATGTACTTTTCCTGCAATATCGGCTTGGTCATCAAAGGCAAAATCAAGCGCTGATACGTTAAATAAACTAAACACTTCTATTGGACGTCCGTCTGCGGTTGATATTAAATACCCTGCAACAACAATAACGGCCAAAATAATATACATAGCAATATGCGCAGTATGCGCTAATTGGTTCATGCCTTTACTTTCACCTAATGGTTTAGGTTGTGTAGATAAAGCACGCCATAAAATTCTAAATAAAAATACGGCCACAAGCGTAATACCGATGCTTTTATGTAAATCGAGCGAGCCTTTATACCAGCTATCGTAATAAGTAAGCTCAACCATATATAAACCTAAACCAAACAGGCCAAAAATAGTTAGCGCCATGAGCCAATGTAAAATAATGGCGACAAGTCCGTAAGATGAAGGTGTATTTTTAAACATGTGTAACGTCCTATAATGCAATGACGTTACAATATAGTGCAAAGAGGTAAATGCAAATAACATTTACAAACACTTTACGTGCGTATACGCACAGAACTTCATTGTATAAAGTCAGTTTTGCAAATAATACCAATCTGCTTGTATATGGGGTCTATTTAACGTTAAGAAAATTACGCTAGAACTAGGCAGAATTTTTTGTATCTAGTTGTTCTCGGCAATTGCTCCCTGCATTGCTCTACCTCCTGCATCCATGCAGTCGTAAATAAAAAATTTTTAACGACGTAATAGTGCAATTTAATTCGTTAAATTGCTCAAATATTCATGCAGGTTGGTATGAGATTAAACAGATACGTTTATAGGGTGGATTGCTCGCTTAAGCTGACATAAATTAAGCTCTCAGGGCTTACTTGCAAACAGGTAACAAGCCCTTCTTTAATAAGCTCTAGCATAGCGATAAAGCTCACGACTACACCACTTCGTCCCTCGCTTGGCGTAAACAGTTTATTAAATACTACTGCGGTTTTTGCCTGCGATAATTGCTGTAATATTTGGCTCATACGCTCTCGGGTAGAGAGTACTTCTGCAGTAATTTGATGATGCTCAAATGTTTTTGCGCGCGCCATTACATCACTCAGCGCCAGCATTAAGTCTTTAAGTTCAAGTTCGGGGAGGTTTTGACTTGTATCTTCACTTATTGGCATAGCGGCATGCGCTATAAAAATATCACGACCAACACGAGGGATATCGTCGAGGTTTTCGGCGGCTTGTTTAAACAGCTCATACTCTTGCAGGCGTTTAATAAGCTCAGCACGAGGATCTTCTTCCTCTTCAAGCTCTTCGTGTACTGGCAATAATAAGCGCGACTTAATTTGCGCAAGTAACGCAGCCATTACTAAATATTCACCCGCAAGTTCGAGTTGAAACTCGGTCATCATTTCAACGTAACTTACGTACTGCTCTGTAATACTAAAAATAGAAAGCTCGAGCACATTAAGCTTATGCTTTTTAATTAAATACAGCAGTAAATCGAGTGGACCTTCAAACGTTTCTAATATTATTTCGAGCGCATCAGGCGGAATGTATAAATCTTCTGGTTTGTCTACAACCGCTTTACCATGCAAAAAAGCCAGTGGCAGCTTTTGCTGCACTGGCTTTTCACTGTTTTTTGTATCTGCAGTGCTTTCGCTCACTACTTATTACTCAAACGGGCTTGTATCACCACAACCAACACGTAAAATTTTAATTTCATCTTCTGATAAATCAATTACTGTGGTTGCTTGCTCGGCTAAATAGCCACCGTGAATAATTAAATCAACGTGTTTGTCTAATCGCTCTAATATTTCATCAGGATCTGATTCTGTAAATTGCTGACCCGGTAAAATTAACGAACACGACATGAGCGGCTCACCAAGTTCAGCAAGTAACGCGCACGCTATTGGATGTTCAATTACACGCATACCAATCGTTTTTTTCTTGTCATTTAATAAACGTTTAGGAACCTCTTTTGTGCCTTTAAAAATAAAGGTATAAGGCCCTGGCGTATTATTTTTAATAAGTCTAAATAGCTGATTATCTACACGTGCATAAGTAGCAAGCTCCGATAAGTCACGACAAACTAGCGTAAAATTATCATTTTTTTCAATACCGCGAATGCGCTCTATGCGCTCTTTGGCTTGCTTATTACCAATGTTACAGCCAATCGCATAGCCCGAGTCGGTTGGGTAAACAACAACGCCGCCCTGCTTAATAATATCAACAGCTTGACTGATCAGTCTTGGTTGCGGGTTATCTGGATGAATGTGAAATAATTGACTCATAATAATGCCCCTTCTTGTCCTTCCCAAGCTTGCCAAACACCTTGGCAGTCTTTAGGTAGGTATAAGTTTTTGCCAAGCTCTAAATAGCTTGTCGGAAAATGAAAATCAGACCCTTGCGAGCAAAGTAATTCGTACTCACGGCTGAGTTCACCTAAAAATTGACGTTCGCTTGGCGCCTGTTGAGGTTGTGCAACTTCCATTGCGTCACCCCCTACACTTTTAAATTCTACTAATAACTTACGTAGCCACTTGTTTGACATTTGATAGCTACTTGGGTGCGCAAGGACCGCAACACCACCAGCGGCATGAATAGCCTCAATGGCAGTTTGCATAGTGCACCAGCAGCTTGGTACGTAGCCTGTTTTACCACGCCCTAAGTACTTTTTAAATACACCTGGAAAATTTTTGGCTACGCCACGCTCTATTAGTGCGCGTGCAAAATGTGCACGTGTAATTTGCGCGTCTTTTGCTAACTCTTTAGCTTGCTCGTATATGCCATCAAAACCATTTTTTGCAAGGCGAACACCAATTTCTAGTGCGCGCTCTTCTCGCTTTTGCTGCTGAGCCGATAATAAAGAGATGAGGTCAATATTATCAATATCAATATTTAAACCCACAATATGAATTTCAAAGCTCTCCCATTTGGTAGACACTTCGGTACCCGTTATTAATGAAAGCGGTAAGTTTTCAGCTTCAATAAATTGCTGCGCAGGCTTAATTGCCGCCACAGTGTCATGATCGGTAATAGCAAACACATCAATATTTTTATCAACAGCGCGATGCAATAATTCTTCAACCGTTAAACGCCCGTCTGAATGTGTGGTATGGCTATGTAAATCATATTTTTTCAAAAGAAAACTGCTTAAAATTAAGGGTTAGTGGTGTTTATGTAAGTATAACAACTTTTTTGACTAAATTGTTTTAAATAAACACTTGACACAAAAGCATAATATACGTTTTACTGTAGCCACTTTCAGACACATTAAGAATTAACAATAATGATCAATTCAAACTTAAACACTATTTGGTGGTGGCACTCGTAATTTTCGGGTGATGAATTGTCGTGTCTAACAAAAATTCAAAACCCGCAACTATGCGGGTTTTTTTATAACTAAATTTTACGAAACGTATACGTTAAAAATATTTAATAAATTTTGAGGCAGAAAAACATGAATAACGGTCTTACTCTTACACATCGTTGGTGGTGGCGCCTGATATAGCGGGACGGTAATGATCTGTTTGTAATTTAGATATCGTTATTCAAACCCCGCATTGCAAAAGCATTGCGGGGTTTAATTTTTTGAGGGAATGAGGTTTGATTTTTAGTCATATAACTACCACACCAGGCGAAGTAACAAGTATTACGCAAGTACGCGACTATATTAGTAGCCCTCTTGCATTATACGCGGCACTTGATAAGCCTAACTCACTACTGCTTGAATCGGCTGAGATTGATTCTAAAGACAGTGTGAAAAGTTTAATTTTAGTCGATTGTGCCCTGCGCATTGTATGCCAAGGTAAAACGGTAATCGTTACTGCAAAGTCAAATAACGGGCAGCAACTGCTTAGCTACTTACACGCTAATGTTAAAAGCTGTACAGCCACGCTAAACGATACAACATTAACGCTTGAGTACTTAAGCGCTAATAATGATATTGACGAGGCGAGCAAGCTGGTTGCTGACAATGCATTTAGCGCCCTTCGTACTTGTATTAACAGTATTAAAAGTACTACTAACAATCCATTTTCGGTATTTTTAGGCGGTGTATTTGCCTACGATATGGTGGCAAACTTTGAGCAGTTAAGTGACGTGCCAGACGGCGAAAACACCTGCCCAGATTACGTATTTTATTTAGCCGAAACCTTAGTGGTTATTGATCATCAAAAACAAACAACTGAGCTTATTGGTAATGTATTTAACGGGCCAGACGTACACGCAAATTGCTTTGAAGTAGGTAAAGAGCTTGAGCGCTTAAATACACTATGTGATAACGCTGCTGAATTTAGCGCGCCTATGCAAAGCGGCGAGTGCGACGTAAGCGTTGATATAAGCGACGAAACGTACTGTGAGCAAGTAGTAAAGCTTAAAAAGAACATTGTAGATGGCGATATTTTTCAGGTAGTGCCGTCGCGTACGTTCTCTCTACCTTGCCCTGATGCTTTACATGCGTATAGCCAACTTAAAAAGCAAAACCCAAGTCCGTATATGTTTTATATGCGCGATGAAGACTTTGCATTATTTGGCGCATCTCCCGAATCAGCACTTAAATACACTGTGCAATCTCAGCAAGTAGAGGTATATCCAATAGCGGGTACTCGTCCGCGTGGTAAATTTGCTAATGGGCAAATAAACCCAGATCTAGATAGCCGTATTGAGCTTGAACTCAGAAACGATCAAAAAGAGCGCGCCGAGCATTTAATGCTTGTCGATTTAGCCCGTAACGACGTAGCCCGTATTAGTGTTGCAGGTACTCGTTTTGCTAAAGAGCTATTAAAAGTAGACCGCTACTCTCAAGTAATGCATTTAGTGTCGCGCGTTGTAGGTACTTTAAAACCAGAGCTTGACGCACTGCATGCTTACCAAGCGTGTATGAACATGGGCACACTTGTTGGTGCACCAAAAGTGCGTGCTGCTGAACTGGTACGTCAAACAGAAGGCAAGCGCCGTGGCAGCTACGGTGGTGCTGTAGGTTATTTAACAGGCGATGGTACGATGGATAGCTGTATTGTTATTCGCTCCGCTTTTGTTAAAAATAATATAGCCTATGTGCAAGCAGGTGCCGGTGTAGTGTTTGACTCAGACCCTATTTCAGAAGCAAACGAAACACGCGCTAAAGCACAAGCGGTTATTACCGCCATTAAATCTACGTACAAGGCGGTATAAAATGAGTGAAGCTAATCCTATCAAAATCTACTTTTTAGATAATTTTGACTCATTTACTTATAACCTTGTTGATGAGTTAACTATGCTTGGCGGTGAGCTCGTTGTTTACAGAAACAACATTAGCGCTGAGGTTATATTTAATAAAATGCGCCAAGAGCAAGGTCAAGTACTATTAGTCCTTTCGCCAGGCCCTGGCACACCAAGCGATGCGGGCTGTTTAATGGAGCTTATTGAGCTCTCTAAAGGGCACTTCCCTATGCTGGGTATTTGTTTGGGTCAACAAGCGTTAACCCAAAGCTACGGTGGAGTAATCGGTCACGCCGGTGAAACCGTACATGGTAAGTCTTCAATTATTAATTTAGGCGAGCACCCTGTATTTGATGGTATGGGTAATACAATGCCTGTGGCGCGTTATCATTCATTAATGGCAACAAAAGTGCCTGACAATATTGAGGTAATTGCCCAATATGAAGATATCCCTATGGCTATTTATCATCCTGATGACAACGCGTTGGGTTACCAGTTTCATCCAGAATCAATACTAACGCCAAACGGCGCTAAGCTACTTCAGCAAAGCGTCGCTTACCTAACACGCGCTAAATAAAAGAGGACATTATGAGTACACAACCAGAACAACCCATCAATGTTCAACACGCTATTGAGCAACTAATTACTGGGCAATCATTAAGCTATGCCGACTCTAAAGCACTGTTTGATGAAATAATGCAAGGCAACATGAGTGAAATTGAGCTAACTGCCCTACTTATAAGCCTTAAAATTAAAGGCGAAGTAAGCGACGAAATTGCAGGCGCTGCGGCCTCTATGCGTGAAAACGCCGTTGCCTTTAATACAACTAGCGCGCAACTTGCCGATAGCTGTGGTACCGGTGGCGATGGTTCAAACACCATTAATATAAGCACAACAGCCGCTATTGTTGCCGCAGCTGCTGGTATTAACATGGTAAAACATGGCAATCGCAGTGTATCGAGTAATTCAGGCTCTGCCGATTTACTAAAAGCCCTGGGCATTAATATAGATATGAGCCCAGAGCAAGCAGCAAAGTGCCTAGAGCAAACTAACTTTACTTTTTTGTTTGCACCGCATTATCACAGCGGTGTACGCCATGCGATGGGCGTACGTACAGCGCTTAAAACACGTACTATTTTTAATATTTTAGGCCCGCTTGCTAATCCAGCTGCACCTGACGTGCAATTGTTAGGCGTGTATAACGAGGCGTTATGTATGCCAATGGCGCAAACACTTAAAACATTGGGCACAAAGCGCGCTATGGTAGTTCACGGCTCGGGGACTGACGAAATTGCCCTACACGGCCCAACAACGGTAGTTGAGCTTAACAATGGTGAAATTACACAGTACACACTTAACCCTAGCGACTTTGACCTTGCAAACTATTCACTTGAACAGCTCGCTGGTGAAGGTCCACAATACAACGCAAATGCAAGCCTCGCTATTTTACAGGGTAAAGGCACAGAAGCTCACAATGCCGCCATTGTGGTTAACGTAGCTGCATTGTTATACCTAACAGGTAAAGCGCAATCTTTAAAAGAAGGTGCGCAGCAAGTAAATACATTATTAAGTTCAGGCAAGGCCATGAACACATTAAATGCAATTATTGAGGTAAGTAATGGCTAACGTATTAGACAAAATTGTTGCTGATAAAAAATTAGAACTGATTGAGCGTAAAGCCGCGCGTCCGCTTGAAAGCTTTAAGCACCTTGCAGTGCCTACCAGTCGTAGCTTTTATAAAGCGCTTGCAGCGCCTGGCACACAGTTTATTTTAGAGTGTAAAAAAGCATCTCCATCAAAAGGGCTTATTCGTGAGCCATTTGATTTAACCGAAATCACCTCGGTTTATAAAAAATACGCCACCTGCATGAGCGTACTAACTGATGCTAAGTATTTTCAAGGCAGCTTTGACTACCTCGAATTTGTACGTAGCCAAGTAGAACAACCGCTTATCTGTAAAGACTTTTTTATAGACGAATACCAAGTGTACATGGCACGAATTTATGGCGGCGATGCTATATTACTGATGCTTTCGGTACTTGATGACGAAAGCTATAAAGCTCTACATGCAGTTGCCGATTCTCTGAATATGTCGGTATTAACCGAAGTAAGCAACGAAGAAGAAGTACACCGCGCACTTGCGCTTAATGCACAAATTATTGGTATTAATAACCGCGATTTACGCGATTTAAGCACCGATTTAGCCACTACCGAAAAGCTACGCAAACTTATCCCAGCAGATAAAGTGGTTATTTCGGAATCGGGTATTTACACCCATCAAGACGTAAAACGTTTAGCTCCATTATGTGATGGCTTTTTAATTGGCAGCTCACTTATGGGCGAGCGTGATTTAGAGCAAGCATGTCGCCGTGTTATTTTAGGCGACAATAAAGTATGTGGTTTAACACGTAGCCAAGATGCACAAGCGGCATATCAAAACGGTGCTGTTTATGGTGGTTTAATTTTTCATCCTAAATCGCCTCGCTATGTCGATTTAGATTGTGCAAGAGAGCTGAGCCAAAGCGCACCACTTAACTTTGTTGGTGTATTTGTAGATGCTCCCATTGAGCAAGTTGCTCAATACGCAAGTGTGCTAAAATTAGCGGCAGTTCAATTACATGGCCAAGAAAGTGACGATTACATTGCTGACTTGCGTACACAGTTACCAACTAATTGCGAAATTTGGAAAGCCCAAGCAATAAAAGATGCATTGCCAACGCCTGTAAATGGGGTTGATCGACACCTTTACGATACGCACAGCGACACGCAAGCTGGCGGTACAGGTAAAGCATTTGATTGGTCGGTGCTTAGCGGCGCAACTACACCATTTATGCTCGCTGGAGGCTTAACTCCAGACAATATTAAAGATGCGCTTTTTAAAGGTGCCTTAGGCCTTGATTTAAACTCAGGCGTTGAAGAATCTGCGGGTAAAAAGTGCCCTAACAAATTACATAATGCTTTTACAAGCATCAGAAATTATTGAGGTTAAAATGCAAAATCCAGCTTATTTTGGCGAGTTTGGCGGTATGTTTGTACCTGAGTTACTTGTCCCTGCACTTAAGCAGTTAGAAAACGAATTTAACAAAGCACAAAAAGATCCTGAGTTTCAGGCAGAGCTAAGTAAATTATTAAACGAGTATGCGGGTCGTCCTACCCCACTTACTTTAACGCGCAATTTAGTTAAAAACCCAAAAGTAAAACTGTATCTAAAGCGTGAAGACTTACTACACGGCGGCGCACACAAAACGAACCAAGTACTTGGCCAAGCGTTACTTACTAAGCGTATGGGTAAAAAACAAGTCATTGCTGAAACCGGTGCTGGTCAACACGGCGTTGCAACCGCGCTTGCATGTGCACTACTGGGTTTAAAATGTCGTATTTATATGGGCGCAAAAGACGTTGAACGTCAGCAACCTAACGTATTTAGAATGAAGTTAATGGGTGCAGAGGTTATTCCGGTAACAGCGGGTTCTGGCACATTAAAAGATGCAGTGAATGAAGCGCTGCGTGACTGGTCAGCAAATTACCAAGACGCGCACTACCTACTAGGTACAGCTGCGGGTCCTCACCCATTCCCAACAATTGTACGCGAGTATCAAAAAATTATTGGTGAAGAAGCTAAGCAACAAGTACTTAAAGCAGAAGGTCGTTTACCTGACGCCGTTATTGCCTGTGTTGGTGGTGGTTCAAACGCAATTGGTATGTTTACTGACTTTATTGACGAGCCAGGCGTTAAATTAATTGGTGTTGAGCCTGCTGGTAAAGGTCTTGATACAAATGAGCACGGTGCAACAATTTGTAAAGGCACTAAAGGCATATTACACGGTACTTATACGTATATTATGCAAAATGACGATGGCCAAATTGAAGAGTCTTACTCTGTATCAGCGGGCCTTGATTACCCAGCTGTTGGTCCTCAACATGCATTTTTACACGAAACTGGTCGCGCTCAATATGTAGCTATTACCGATACAGAAGCGCTTGATGCGTTTCAGTCGCTTGCTAAAAATGAAGGGATTATTCCGGCACTTGAATCAAGCCATGCGTTAGCTTATGCGCTTAAGTACGCAGAGGAGCTAACCGAGGAAAGTGTTATAGTGATTAATTTAAGTGGTCGTGGCGATAAAGATTTAGCACACGTTCACAATGTACTAACTGAAAGAGGTCAGCTATGAGCCAAGTAAAAACGGATCGTTACGGCAAAATGTTTGCAGCGCTTAACGAGCAAAAACAAGGTGCGTTTGTACCATTTGTAACGATTGGCGACCCAGGTAAAGAGCAAAGTATTGCGATTATAAAAAGTCTGATTAACGGCGGCGCTGATGCGCTTGAGCTTGGTATTCCGTTTTCTGACCCAATTGCAGATGGTCCAGTAATTCAAAAAGCTAATATTCGCGCACTCAATGTGCACATTAACACACAAGATTGCTTTGATATTATTAAAGAAATACGTGAGTATAATGCCGATATTCCAATTGGCTTATTATTGTATTCAAACCTTGTGTTTAAACGCGGTATAGAAGCATTTTATAAAGATGCAAAAGCGGTAGGTGTAGACTCTATTTTAGTGGCTGATGTGCCTCTGCATGAATCTAAAATGTTTAGAAAATCGGCAATGGATAACGGTGTAGACCCAATTTTTATTGCAACACCTAATGCAGATGATGACACACTTCGCCAATGCGCCTCTTACGGTCGTGGTTATACGTATTTACTATCGCGCGCAGGTGTTACCGGTACCGATACTAAAGCACAAATGCCAGCGGGTAATATTGTTACTAAATTAAAAGAATACCATGCAGCCCCTGCTCTTTTAGGATTTGGCATTTCAACGCCAGATGATGTAAAAGCGGCTCTTAATGCAGGTGCAGCCGGTGCTATTTCAGGCTCTGCTGTGGTTAAAATTATTGAAGCTAACCTTAATGATTTACCAACAATGACCGCGCAACTAAAAGCATTTGTAGCCGATATGAAAGCAGCTACATCGCTTTAAGCCATCGCTATAAGCTAACTAGGGCGTGTTTTATACGCATTAAAAAAGGGCATTTAAAATGCCCTTTTTTGTTTTTTAAAATCAAACGCTGTATCAATATCCAAACGTTTTAAAAAAATTAGTGAGCTTGGTGTTTACCCTCTAAAATCTCTTCAATAAATTTAGCATTAAATGCTTCTAAATCGGCGGGACTTCGGCTTGTTACTAAGCCTTTATCTACACATACTTCTTGGTCAACCCAATTAGCGCCTGCATTAATTAAATCGCTTTTAATACTTGGAAAAGAGGTAATGGTACGGTCGCGCAATTTATTAATTTCAGCTAACAACCACGGCGCATGGCAAATAGCAGCAACGGGTTTGTTTTTTTCTGCCCCAAAAAAGCCATCAATAAAGGCTTTAGCATCTTTATCTTGGCGTAAACTGTCTGGGTTAAATAAACCACCAGGAAGCATAAGCGCGTCGTAATCAGCAGGGTCTGCGTTTGTAACTAGTTTATCTACTGTTACTTTATCGCCCCACTTGTCTTCATCCCAGCCCGTAATTTGGCCTTCTTTAATTGATACTATTTCGATGTTTGCACCGGCATCAAGTAATGCGCTGCGTGGAGATAAAAGCTCACTTTGCTCAAACCCATCAGTGGCTAAAATTGCAATTTTTTTGCCTTGTAAACGTGTGCTTGTTTGTAATGTACTCATTGAGATCTCCTTATTTGATACCAACCTGCATAAATCTTTGAGCAATTTAACGAATTAAATCGCACTATAACGTCGTTAAAAATCTTTCATTTAGAACAACTAGATACAAAAATTATTGCCTAATTCTAGCGTGATTTTCTTAACGTTAAATAGACCCCATATATATGCAGATTGGTATTATTAAAAATATATTCGAAACACACAGTTAAAAAGCACGATGCATGCCGAAATCAAACCATTGAAAATAAAGGAGTTAATTCAAGTTGTGCCACAGTGCTATGTAAATCATTTAGACAATATGAATAATCTACATAAAGCAGATACAACACAGCTTTGGCACTCGATGATTAAATACTGAAGCTGACTTCTCGCGCGAGAAAGTTCGGCGCCTACAACTCATGCTCGGCATTATGTTTATTTTTGTAGACGCACAACTTGTTGGCGTTTAAAAGCGCAGTTTTTATGTTCAGTGATTAAGTAATTAGAAGCTGCGCTTCTCGCGTGAGCAAGCTCAACGCCTACAACTCAAGCACAGCATTATGTTTATCCTTGTAGACGCACAACTTGTTGGCGTTTAAAAACGCAGTTTTTATGATGGGTAGTTAAGTAATTAGAAACTGCGCTCCTCGCGTGAACAACCTCAGCGCCTACAACCAAGGTGTAGATATAGGTTTAACTTGTAGACGCGCAACTTGTTGGCGTGATGGGCAAAGCCCATAATTTGTATGTTGAATAATATATTTAATAACTTCAACCAAGCTCAGCAAACGCCCAAGCTAAGTAATGCCATTTAAAGCAGATCTTTTAACGCTTTAGCCGGTTTAAAAACCGCTTTATTTGCGCCCTCGATTTCAATTACAGCGCCTGTTTGCGGGTTACGCCCTGTACGCGCTGGATAGTAACTTAGTACAAACGTACCAAAGCCATTAATTTGAACCTGATCACCCTCAGAAAGTGATTTAGTAATTACTTTTTGCAAGCTTGAAAGTGCCGCTTGAGAATCTTTTTTTGTTAATTCACTTTTGTGTGCAATGGCAGCAACGAGTTCTGCTTTATTCATTTTAGGCTCCTAAATACACGCCAAATCAGTGTTGGTTAAGCGTGGGAATATGATGATATAAAAAATACCAAACCAAATTGGCAATAAAGCCACGCAGGCTAAGGGTTACAGGGCAACAAGTCAACCTTGTAGTTGCTAAGCTTTATGTGGTAAAAAGCCTTTGACTCTTTTTTGTATAATTTAGGTAAGCTATGCACGCATTAATTGAATACATCCCACTCATACTGTTTTTTGCAGTTTTTAAGCTAGTCGATATTTACTGGGCTACCGGTTTATTAATGGCAACTACGCTCATTCAAGTTGCTTATAGCTACTTTAAACATGGCTCTGTGCCTACTCGTCAGTGGATATTTTTTGGCATTGCTGCCGTGTTTGGTACGTTAACGCTAGTACTTCACGATGAGCAATACATTAAATGGAAAGCAACGCTGATATACGCAGGTTTAAGTTTAACGTTACTTATTAGCCGTTATGCACTTAAAAAAAATCTCGTTAAAAAAGCGCTTAGCTCAATACTCGATAATGCTAATGATACAAAACAAGCCATTGTTGTACCTGAGCCTTTATGGAATAAGCTCAACCTAATGTGGGTTGTAATTACTGCTGGCATCGCAGCACTAAACATTTATATTGCATATAATTTTTCACTCGACTTTTGGGTTAACTTTAAAGTATTTGGTTTAATGGGTATTACTTTTGTGAGTATTTTTGTAACCATTATTGCACTTTATAAATACCTCCCTAGTGAAGAAGAACCTGCAAAGTAAGCCCCCTCGTCATAAAAGTGTCGTCTTAGCTTGATAGCTTATTAAAAAAAGTAAGTTGAGACGACCTTGAACGCCAATCAATATCGCTGGTTTGAATTTACCCTCATTCTTGTATTGCTACCCTTATTGGGCTTTGGATTGCGCGAGCATTTAGCTAATTGGCTTATTCCTGCGCTTATTATTTTAATGAGCGTGTGTTGTATGTTGCTACTGGGCGATCCACATTTTAAACGTTTTAGGCTTACAAGCCTTGGGCAATTTTCTGCGGTTAAAAAGCGTGTGTTTAGCTTCTTTTTTTTAGGTGCACTGTTCTCAGGTATGTTTTACGGGATTATTCATCAGGGAAACTGGTTTACCCTTCCCCGCAATTCGTTTAATGATTGGCTTTTACTGTTGTTGCTCTACCCAATACTGTCGGTTATTCCTCAAGAGTTAATATTCAGAACGTACTTTTTTCATCGTTATAAACGAATTATGCCAAAAAAAGCCGTGCGTATAATAATTAGTGCAACTGTATTTGCGTTGCCGCATATTGTGTATGCAAATTGGATTGCAGTAGGTTTAGCATTTTTAGGTGGCTTACTGTTTGCTTATACCTACGCACAAAGCCGCTCAACCTTTGTGTGCGTTATTGAGCACAGTTTATGGGGGCTTTGGATGTTTACCCTTGGAATTGGCAGTTACCTCGATTCAGGCGCTATGAATTAGTGCTGTTTTATTATTAGTTTTAACAATAAAGAAAGCGCATAAGCATTTTGATGCTGCAAATTAATCATAATACTTATGCGATGGCTGTAAGATAGTTATTAATGAGGAGTTACTGAGGAACTCTTACAACTCCTTCCATTAGTACACGTGCACTGCGGCTCATGCTTGCTTTAGTAACTTGCCAATCACCTGTATTATTTTTAGCTTCAGCACCTACTTTTAGCGTACCTGATGGGTGACCAAAGTTAACTTCACTTAATGCGCCGCCACCAGCGGCTATATTTACAAGTGTGCCTTCAATAGCGGCAGCAGTGCCAATAGCAACCGCAGCTGTCCCCATCATGGCATGGTGCAGTTTACCCATCGACATAGCGCGCACGAGTAAGTTAATGTTTGCAGCCTCAATAAGCTTACCGCTAGACGCTGTATAATCTAAAGGCGCTGCAACAAACGCAACCTTTGGCGTATGTTGGCGAGCTTGCGCTTCATTAATGTTAGTGATTAAGCCCATTTTAACAGCACCATAAGCACGAATGGTTTCGAGCTTTTCAAGTGCAGCAACATCGTTATTTATATCGTCTTGCAGCTCTGTGCCGGTATAGCCAATATCAGCGGCGTTAATAAATACAGTAGGAATACCTGCATTTATCATTGTTGCTTTTAAAGTACCCACACCCGGCACCTCTAAGTCATCAACTACATTACCTGTTGGAAATAACGCGCCATCGCCATCAGCGGGGTCTATGAACTCAAGTTTTACTTCAGCTGCTGGAAAGGTAACGCCATCGAGCTCAAAGTCACCGGTTTCTTGCACTTCGCCATTGTTCATCGGAACATGCACTAATATGCTTTTTTTAATATTAGCCTGCCACACGCGCACAATAGCAACACCGTTATCGGGTACTCGGTTTTTATCGACCAAACCATTACTAATAGCAAAAGCACCGACTGCTGACGTTAAATTGCCGCAGTTACCGCTCCAATCCACAAAGGGCCTATCTATAGCCACTTGACCAAATAAGTAATCAACATCGTGCTCGGCTTGCTCACTTTTACTTAGGATTACGGTTTTACTGGTACTTGATGTAGCGCCGCCCATGCCATCCGTTTGCTTAGCATACGGATCGGGGCTACCAATAACACGCAGTAATAAGTTATCCCGCGCCTCACCTGCTACTTGAGCAGGCTTTGGTAAATCAGTTAAATTAAAAAACACACCTTTACTGGTGCCGCCACGCATATAGGTTGCAGGCACTTTAATTTGCGGTTTAAACATAGTATTTGCCCTTATGCAGATTGCGTTGCTTCTAAAAAGTCTTGTGCAAAGCGTTGTAACACGCCACCAGCAGCATAAATAGAAAGCTCTTCTTGGGTATCTATTCGGCACTTCATAGGCACAGTAAGCACTTCACCATCCTTACGGGTAATACTTAAATTAACTGATGCACCTGGTTTTAAATCACCTGCAACGTCGTACGTTTCGCTGCCATCAAGCTTTAGCGTTTTACGGGTTGTACCCGCTTTAAATTCAAGTGGTAAAACGCCCATACCAATTAAGTTAGTACGGTGAATACGCTCAAAACCTTCAGCTGCTATTACTTCAACGCCTGCAAGCCTTACGCCTTTTGCAGCCCAATCGCGCGACGAACCTTGCCCGTAATCGGCACCCGCTACAATAATAAGTGGTTGTTTACGCTCCATGTAGGCTTCGATTGCTTCCCACATACGTGTATTAGTACCTTGTGGCTCTAGCCGTGCGTACGAGCCTTGCTTAACCTCGCCGTTTTCATCAAGTACCATTTCATTTAGCAGCTTTGGATTGGCAAAGGTTGCGCGCTGCGCTGTTAAATGATCGCCTCGGTGCGTTGCATACGAGTTGTAGTCTTCCTCTGGCACGTTCATTTTGGTCAGGTATTCGCCAGCGGCACTGCTTGCCATAATCGCGTTTGATGGCGATAGGTGATCGGTTGTAATGTTATCGCCAAGAACTGCAAGCGCGCGCATACCGGTCATTGTGCGCTCACCCGCAAGTGCACCTTCCCAATAAGGAGGGCGACGAATATACGTACTTTCTGGGCGCCAGTCGTAAAGTGGGTCGTTATCTTCACCGTAATCTACGGTTAAATTAAACATCGGCTCGTATACTTTTCTAAATTGCTCAGGCTTAACGCTTTGCTTAATTACTGCATCAATCTCTTCATCTGATGGCCATAAATCTTTAAGCGTAATATCGTTGCCTTGTTGATCTTGCCCTAGTATCCCTTTTTCAATATCAAAGCGAATAGTACCCGCAATCGCGTAGGCTACAACTAAAGGAGGTGACGCTAAAAATGCTTGCTTAGCATAAGGATGAATTCGCCCATCAAAGTTACGATTGCCCGAAAGCACCGCTGTAGTGTATAAGTCGCGATCGATGACTTCTTTTTGAATAACAGGGTCAAGCGCACCGCTCATGCCATTACAGGTAGTACACGCAAAGCCCACAATACCAAAGCCAAGTTGCTCAAGCTCTGTAAGTAGGTTTGCATCTTCAAGGTATGATTGCACCGCTTTTGAACCCGGTGCTAATGAGGTTTTAACCCAAGGTTTACGCATTAATCCCTTAGCATTTGCGTTACGCGCAAGTAGTGCAGCGGCAATTACATTGCGTGGGTTACTGGTATTAGTACAGCTAGTAATAGCGGCAATAATACACGCGCCGTCAGGCATTAAGCCTTCTTCATTTTCAACAACGCCCGAAATGCCTTCTTTAGCTAAATCACTGGTTGATACACGGCGGTGCGGATTAGATGGACCCGCAATATTACGCCCCACGCTTGATAAATCAAACGTAAGCACACGCTCGTATTTTGCGGTTTTTAAGCTATCGCTCCAAAGGCCAGCTGTTTTTGCGTAATTTTCTACAAGGGCAATTTGTTCTTCTTCGCGGCCTGTTAAACGCAAGTAATCTATTGTTTTATCATCGATATAAAACATAGCTGCAGTTGCGCCAAATTCTGGCGTCATATTCGAAATGGTTGCTCTGTCGCCAAGAGTAAGCGCGTCAGCACCTTCACCGTAAAACTCTAAATAAGCAGATACAACACGTTGCTCGCGTAAAAATTCAGTAATAGCGAGCACAATATCGGTTGCGGTAATACCAGGTTGGCGCTTACCTGTTAACTCAACACCTACAATATCGGGTAAGCGAATATAAGAAGCACGGCCTAACATTACGCTTTCAGCTTCAAGCCCACCTACACCCACTGCAATAACGCCCAGCGCATCAACATGTGGCGTGTGGCTGTCGGTACCTACTAAAGTATCTGGGAACGCAATGCCATCTCGGTTTTGAATAACCGGCGACATTTTTTCAAGATTAATCTGATGCATAATGCCGTTACCTGGCGGGATCACGTCAATATTTTTAAAGGCAGTTTTAGTCCAGTTTATAAAGTGAAAACGGTCGTCATTTCGTCTGTCTTCAATGGCGCGGTTCTTTTCAAATGCATCAGGATCAAAACCGGCATGCTCTACCGCTAACGAATGGTCAACAATTAATTGCGTAGGCACTACTGGATTCACTTTTGCCGGATCGCCGCCTTTAGCTGCAATCGCATCACGAAGTCCTGCTAAATCAACAAGTGCCGTTTGGCCTAAAATATCGTGACACACCACGCGCGCCGGATACCACGGAAAATCTAAATCTTGCTTGCGTTCAATTAGCTGGTTAAGTGCATCGGTTAACATGGCAGGATCGCATCGGCGTACTAGGTTTTCGGCAAATACACGTGATGAATAAGGTAGCGTGGCGTATGCACCTGGCTTAATTGCGTCTACAGCTTCTTGCGTATCGTAGTAGTCGACATTTGAGCCCGGTAAAGGTTTACGGTATTGGGTGTTATTAATTATGGTCATAATAAGGGTTCGCTAATTTGGTGACGGATGTAATACCAATTTTTATGGAGAGTGCAATTGGTATTTTTCAAGAAAGGCTTTAGGTTTGCAGTTGTTTTTATTATATAAAGCATTAAAGCCGTAAAAGGTGAGCCACTGGCTCACCTTAGTTAAAAATAATTAACTTCTTGATTCGATTGGTGTGTAACTACGTGCATCAGGCCCTGTGTAATCGGCACTTGGGCGAATAATACGGTTGTTAGCACGTTGCTCTTTTACATGCGCAGTCCAACCAGTAACACGGCTCATTACAAATATTGGCGTAAATAACTTAGTCGGAATATCCATAAAATGATAAGCAGATGCATGGAAAAAATCGGCATTACAAAACAATTTTTTCTCGCGCCACATAATCTCTTCACAACGAACTGACACAGGGTAAAGCACAGTATCGCCTACTTCATCAGCTAGCTTTTCAGACCACTTTTTAATAATTACATTACGTGGGTCCGATTCGCGATAAATCGCATGGCCAAAGCCCATAATTTTGTCTTTACGTTCAAGCATGCCCATTACTTCTTGTTCGGCATGTTCTGGGCTTGTAAAACCTTGAATCATATCCATAGCTGCCTCGTTAGCGCCGCCATGAAGTGGACCACGCAACGTACCAATCGCGCCTGTTACACAAGAATGAATATCAGAGAGCGTTGACGCACACACACGACCCGTAAAGGTAGACGCATTAAACTCATGCTCTGCGTATAAAATTAGTGATACGTTCATCACTTGTGCAAACAACTCGCTAGGTGCTTTATCGTGTAATAGCGTTAAAAAGTGTGCACCTACAGAATCGTCATCTGTTTGCGTTTCAATACGTACACCATCGTGTGTAAAGCGGTACCAGTAACAAATAATACTTGGGAACACAGCAACCATACGGTCAATTGCATCATCGGCTTGGCTAAAATCAAGTTCTGTTTCAAGGTTACCCAACATTGAGCAGCCAGTACGCATTACATCCATTGGATGCGCGTCTTTAGGAATATTTTCAAGCACGGTTTTAAGTGCATCTGGTAAGCCGCGTAAGCTTTTTAACTTTGCTTTATATTCAGCCAATTCGCTAGTGGTTGGTAACTCACCGCGTGAAAGTAAAAAAGACACTTCTTCAAACTGCGCTTTTTCGGCCAGTTCGCTAATGTCATAACCACAATACGTTAAACCAGAACCACTTTGCCCAACAGTACACAATGCTGTTTGACCAGCCACTTGTCCGCGTAAACCCGCGCCGCTTAATGCTTTATCTACCATGATTTTCTCCTATCTTAAATTTGTGTGTGATATCTGTTCTAATAATTATTATTTGTCAGATTTTGATGAAAAAAGTGTATCGAGTGTGTTCTCGTACGTGTGGTAATCTAAAAAGTCGTAAAGCTCTGAACGCGTTTGCATATTTTCAATTTGGCTTTGTTGCGAGCCTTCATTTAAAATTGCTGAATACACGTTGAGTGCTGCTTTGTTCATGGCTCTAAATGCGCTGAGTGGGTAAAGGACCATTTCAACGCCTACATCACTTAACTGCTCTTTAGTGTAAATAGGTGTTTGGCCAAATTCAGTAATGTTTGCCAAAATGGGAGCATTAATCGCTTTTGCAAATGCTTGGTAATCAGCAAGGTCGTGCACGGCTTCTGCAAAAATAGCGTCAGCACCGGCTTCAACACACGCAGCTGCACGGTCTATCGCGGCGTTTAAACCTTCTTTTTGAAATGCATCGGTACGCGCCATAATATAAAAATCGCTATCGGTTCTTGCATCAACCGCCGCTTTAATGCGGTCAACCATTTCACCTTGGCTTACAATCTCTTTGTTAGGACGATGACCACAGCGCTTTTGCGCTACTTGGTCTTCTATATGAAAACCCGCCGCACCGGCTTTAGTCATTTCTTTTACTGTGCGTGCAATGTTAAACGCACCGCCCCAACCGGTATCGGCATCAACTAACAGCGGTAAATCGCTCGCGCCTGTAATACGGCGAATATCTTCAAGCACGTTATCAAGGCTTGTCATACCTAAATCAGGCATACCAAAAGAGGCATTTGCAACACCGGCACCTGAGAGATAAATAGCTTGGTGGCCCATCTTTTCTGCCATCATCGCTGTGTATGCGTTAATAGTGCCTACAACTTGTAACGGGCGGTTATTGGCAATAGCCTGTTTAAATTTCAATCCTGCTGACATTACTTTCTCCTCACTTTGAACGGTTGCTACGTGGAGTAACTTATATTTAATCTGTAATTGTGACTGTTTAACTGTTCTGCTTAACTTTTAGAAGCTCATACCAATCTGTATGGGTATGAGGTCTATTTAACGATAAGAAAATCGTTCTGTAACTAGGCAATAATTTTTATGTTTAGTGGTTCTAAATAAAAAATTCTTAACGACGTTATAGAGCTATTTAATCCGTTAAATTGTTCGAATACTTATACTGATTGGTATACATCAAATTTGGTTTGAATATTTGCTTGCGATGCGCTTATATGGCGCTTCATTAGCATTTCGGCCAGTTCGCCGTCATGGTTTTCTATCGCGTTAATAATAGCTAAGTGCTCATCAAACGCTTTAGATACACGCGGCCCCACCATACCCATTTGCACACGGTACATGCGTATTAGTTGATAGAGCTCATTACACAACAAATGAATTAAATGCGCGTTTTTACTGCCTTGAATAATACGGTAATGAAAATCTAAATCGCCAGCCTCTTGATAATAAGACTCGCCCTCTTTAACACGCTGTGTTTGTAGGTGCTGATTAAGTAATTGCTTTAAGCCTTTTACTTCTTCTGGTTCCATATTGTCGGCAGCCAACCTACATGCCAAGCCTTCAAGTGAGCTGCGAACTTGATAAACTTCAATCAAACGCTCAGCGGTAAGGGCAACTACGCGGCAACCTACGTTAGCTTTACGCTCAACAAGGTAGCAACTCTCTAAGCGATTTAACGCTTCTCTAAGCGTTGCACGGCTTACGCCATAACGTTTTGCAAGTTCTGGCTCTGATATTTTACTACCTTGAACTATAGTGCCTTCAACAATCTCACGGCGCATATCTACAAATACTTGATCTGATGCGGTAGTTATAGGCGCTTCGTTTAAAAATGTGTGTGTCATAAGTTATTTTTTAGATTGTCGACAATTCATATGGTCACTATGTGCTTATTAAAAAAACATGTCAACCCTAAAACCCAATAAAAAGACTAAAAAACACCCCAATTGTCGACACTATTAATCTAAAGTCGTATATAACTGGTTTTAAAATAAGCTGGCGCAGTAAAGTGTCGACATAAATTCAAAGTAGTTAATATGGTTTTAGCACTGAAAACACCTTATATAAATGCTATTATCGCGCTTTATTTTTATAGTATGAGCTAACGCGTGAACGCCAACACTTTTATTCCTGAGCACTTTATTGATGACGTAAAAACCTATTTACCAGCGCATCTAAACTTAGATGACTTTTTAAATGCGTGTCGCAGGCCGCTCAGAAAATCTATTCGCGTTAATACATTAAAAATTAGCATTGAAGAATTTGTAAAACGTGCAGCTAAAAAAAATTGGCTACTAACCCCAATCCCATGGTGCAATGAAGGCTTTTGGCTAGAGCGCCCAAGCAATGAAGAGCAAAATCTAGCTCTAGGTAATACCGACTTACACCTAAGCGGTGCTATGTACGTACAAGAAGCAAGTTCAATGTTGCCACCTATCGCATTAAAGCAAAGTATTGAACTAGCAGACCCTCAAAATAACACCGTGCTTGATATGGCATCTGCGCCGGGTTCTAAAACATCACAACTTGCAGCACTTATGAATAACCAAGGTGTATTAGTTGCTAACGAGCTTTCGTCTTCACGTTTAAAAGTACTTAGCGCCACGCTTAAACGCATGGGCGTTGGTAACTGTGCGCTCTCGCACTTTGATGGCGTTATATTTGGCAGCTACATGTTTGAATGCTTTGACAGCATACTGCTGGACGCGCCCTGCTCTGGCGAAGGCACAGTACGTAAAGACGCCGACGCACTAAAAAACTGGTCAATAGAATCAAACATACAAATTGCTCAAGTACAAAAAGACTTAATTAAAAGCGCATTTTACGCATTAAAGCCAGGTGGCACGTTAGTGTATTCAACCTGCACACTTACCCCGCTCGAAAATCATCAAGTATGCGATTATTTACTCAATGAATTTGGTGACTACATAGCACCGCAATCCCTAAGCGACTTATTTGAAGGTGCAAGCAGTGCTACTACCGCTGAAGGTTATTTACATGTATGGCCGCAAACATTCGATAGCGAAGGCTTTTTTATTGCTAAATTTAAAAAGCACGCAAGTTGCAATAACCCAAATCAAACTGTTAAAAAAGGCGCATTCCCGTTTAACGAGTTTGATAAAAAGCAAAGTGCCGCGTTTATGCAATCGCTTAAAAAACACTTTGGGTTAACTACCTTGCCAGGTAGTTTAATGCAGCGCGATAAAGAACTGTGGTTGTTCCCTGAAGGGTTTGAAGCCGTACAAAATAAAATTAAATACGCACGTTTAGGCATTCAAATTGGAATTATTCATAAAAACGGCGTAAGGCTAACGCACGAGTTTGCTACTGTGTTTGGCAATGAGTGTAAAACTAATATTTACGCGTTAAATAACGAGCAAGCAAATGATTATTTTCAAGGTAAAGATATACGCTTAGCTGAGGCAACTCAAACAATAGGTGAAGTAGTATTAACGCTGTGTGGTTGCCCTATTGGGCTGGGCAAATGGCAAAAAAATAAGATTAAAAACTCATTACCACGCGATCTAGTGCAAAATACGCAGTTAATAAGCTGGGGTTAAACTAAAGTACAAATTACACATAATTAATCTAATCCTTTGTTATCAAATGTAACCAGGTGGCAAAATTAGTTATGCTTTATTGAGTACCTTTACTATAGTTTTTAGTACTTTCTTCTTCTCCCTAACGAACCAGAAAGTTTTTAGTTAACGCTAGGCTCAATTTAGAGTCACTTTATAGCCCAGAGGTTTTTATAAGCCTTTGGGCGTTTTTATTTGCAGTTTCTTCTATAAACAGTACTACTTCTTACTTTCTCAAACGCTTTACCAAGCGTGCAAATTTACGGTTAACTTGTAGATGAGCAACTTACTGTTCTTCTAAATCAAACTCAGTTAAATGCCCTTCGCCATGAATCAGTTGGTAGCGGGCTAAGTTTCCTTGCTCTAGTGTTATTAAACTAATAGCTGAGTCGCTTACTAAGTATTTTTGCCCTTCACCTATGGTTTGGTGTTTATCTACTTCCATATGCCAACGTTTGGTAAAAAAGTTTAAGGGGCTTTTGGGGCCGTATAGAATTGAATCTAGTTTATCGAGTATGTTTATGAGTTTACGCGGGAACTCGTTTTTAATACCACTAGCGGTAAGTTGCCAAATTCGATTGGGGTGATCGCCAAAACGCTTTTGCACTGAAAAGCAAAATGAGTAATGTACATCACCCGATAAAATTAGCGTTTCGTTTGGGGTGTCGGTTCGTCTAAACGTATCGAGTAGCTTTTTGGCCGAGCCTTCGTGCGCCATCCAGTTTTCTACATCGACCATGAGCGGTTGGCCACATATATTAAAAGCAGCCTGTATGGCTTCTATTGATTTAACTCCAAATACAGGAGCTGGCGATACAATAATAACTTGGTCGTGGCTTAATAGGCTTTCTTCAAGTTCTGTGAGACGTTCCCAATCAAGTAGACCTGAGGGCTCGTTAAAGTTTTGCTCATTTCGCCAGCGGTGCGTACGCGTATCTAGTACCACTACTTTAGGTATGGTGGTAAGTTCGTAATGCCAAAAACTAAAATCGTTTAGTGGTTTATCAAATGCTTTAAACTGCCAAATATTATTGTTGTTTTTACTTTGCTTAAACGCAGTTAAGAGCTCACCCGTTTTATTTAGTGCATCGTTCCCCATACCTTGGAACAACCAATAGCTAATTAAGCCGTTATTAATGATTCGTTTACTACTTGGGTTTTCGTTTATAGCTTGCTCCCACCCAGCGGTGAGGTTCCAATCATCGGTTACATCGTGATCGTCAAACATCATTAGTGTAGATACATTGGCAAACAACCGCTCTACTTCACCTAAGCCTTTTGCATAGTCAATTAAAGCTGTTTTTTCAGCGTTAAAAATAGTTTTATTTTGCTCGCTTTGACCTATATACGTCGTGTTTTGTATATCGACACATTGCCAAGCAGCAGCACTAAAATTTAATAAATAAAGTGCTATGTATTCTTCAAAATGGATAAGGTGATTATACGCTTTTACACTTGAAAAATGCGGTTCGTCTTTTTTTAGCCAGTAACCCACACCTAACTTTGAGCGTTTTTGCCAAGGCGTTTTTGGTAAGAACAAATGGCGATTATAAAGTTGCTCATTTATATCGTCTGGTAGCTCAATTGCCAGTGGTTGCTCTTTATAGATACCTAAGGCTTTAATTAACTGATGAATAGCTAACAACATGGGCCCTGCTACGTCATCGGCATAAACCTGATCACCGCTCAGTAATAATAACTGTGCGCCTTGATTATTATTAACGCGCTGAGTATTTTGCCAGTGACTTGCAGACACTAAACTGTCTTTTGCTGGATGATGTGCATTACGACACGAGCCATGCAAAATATCACTGAGTTTATTGGGGATTACAAATGCAGGCGTTGTTTGATTGCTATAGCACCAAGGCGATAAATCAATTATTGCATCGTCAATGATTAGCTCATAGCTTAATAATTTATCTACAGGAAACAGATTTTCTACTGGTTTTATAACAATAAAATGCAGGTATAAGTGCTGGCCTAAAGCGATAGTTTGTTGTTCGCTATAACACTCTACATTTAATAAGTTTATTTGGCAGCTAGCCGATTTGGAGGTAGCAAACTGAATGCAGACTCCAGTTTGCTCTGCACGGCGCACCATTGGCCCCATTAGTAAAATAGGAAGGTTTGCCGTGTGAGTTTTCATGTATTTAGCCTTTAGCTGCTAATTTAAATAAAGAATAAAAGTTTTCTGTAGTGGCTTTAGCAAGCTCGTTAAAGCTAATGCCTTTAAGCTCACTAATATAATAAGCAACATCTTCTACGTACGCTGGCTGATTTGTTTGCCCACGATACGGTACCGGTGCTAAATAAGGAGAGTCTGTTTCTATTAGTAATCTATCCAGCGGTATTTGTTTTACTACTTCTTTTAGTTCAATAGCATTTTTAAAGGTAACTATGCCCGAAATAGAAATATAAAAGCCCATGTCTATGGCTTTTTTAGCCATATCCCAGTCTTCGGTAAAACAATGTAGTACACCACCGCAGTTTTCGGCTTTGTGCTCACGCATTAAATTAATGGTATCGCTGCGGGCATCACGAGTATGAATAATTAACGGTTTTTGTAATTCGTTAGCCACTTCAATATGCCCAACAAAGCTAGCTTGCTGCACTGCATGAGTATCTTTTGAATAGTAGTAATCAAGACCCGTTTCGCCAATAGCAACGACTTTTTCGTGTGAGGCTAAGTCGATTAGTTGCTGTTTATTAAGGGCGTCTTTTTGATCAAGTGGATGTACACCGCATGAGGCTGAAACATCGTCATAATGCTTAATTTTATCAAGCATGCTTGGAAACTGATCAAGCGTTACGCTTACACATAAAAAGTGCTCTATTTGCTTTGCACGTGCTTTATCAAGAACTTGGTCAAGGTTTAAGTCTAGCTTATCAAAATCAAGACGGTCTAAATGGCAATGAGAATCTACAATCACTATAAGGCCTGTATTATGTTCAGGGTTTAAATTTGTTCTTTTAATTTATTATGTTAGTAATTAAAAGAACCCAATATAGGGTGGCGTTAATCTCAATGAAAAACTGACCCTATAACTACATGGTATATGTTTGATCGCCTGAGTTTAACATAGTCCCAAGGAGCTTTTCGATTTTAGCGTTTAGGTTTGTTTTATCGTCTAAAAAGCTAATACCAATACCTGGAGGGTTAGAGCTTTGTGCCCCTTGTGGTGTTATCCACGATACTTTACCTGTTACTACATCATCTTCTAGTGCATCGGGCAAAGTAACTCTAAGCGCTAATGAATGCCCTGCTTCGTAACGCATATTAGTACGTACAAATAAGCCACCTTTTTTTAAGTAAGGCATATAGCAACGGTATAACTCGTCTAAATCGTCTATGTCTACTAGTAGTTCTTGCATGATTAATCCTTTTAAGAATTTCGCAATGTGTATGCTAATCGTGATACAGCAAGCGGTAAATTAAGGCCAAGTACTTGTGTGTTATTTTGTAAGAACTCGCCTAATGCATTTTGCGCACTTTGATAAGCGTCAAAACTCATGCCTTGCAGTAATTGCTGCTTTAGTTGCACGCTTAAAAATAAAGTAAATATGCGAACAAGTTCAGGCTGTTTATTTATTATATCGACTAACGCTTTGAAATTATGGCTTTGTTTAAACTCAGTTGCAAACTTATACAGTGTATCAATATTTTTTAGCTGGTCTTGCTGTTGCCAATGCTTTACTTGCAGCGGTTGGTTATAAAAAAGTGCTAGCCAACTATAGTTAGGTATATCTAATGTCTCTAGCCATTGCTGAGCAAGTGCTGTATTAGTTATTTTTACGTCACTTTTAGCACATCGACTTAAAATAGTTGCAGGGAGCTGTGCTGGTTGGCTTGTAGTTAATATTAAAAAGCGGCTATTGGTTGGCTCTTCAAGTGTTTTTAATAATGCGTTAGCAGCTGCAGTGGTCATTTTTTCGCAATTTTCGATTATCGCAACTTTATTGCCATTTTGCGCAGCTGAGTGATTCATAAAATCACTAATGCCGCGTATATCATCTACGCCTATGCTTTGCCCATCAACTTGCGTTAAACGCTTATCGGGGTGAGTACCCGCAAGAGTAAGTAAACAGCTTTTACACTGCCCGCAAGGTTTTAGCATACTATTTGGCGCTGCTACCTGCTTAGCAATATTTTGGCATAGCAAAGCATTACCAAGCTCATCACTTAATTCAAATTTACCTACGCCAACAGGCCCACAAAATAATTGCGCATGATGAAAACGCTCTGCGCGATAACTTTGTGCTAAACGTGCTTGAGTATCATGTAGCCAAGGCAATGGCATATTATTTTAAGCCTTCAAAAAATGAATGCAGTACATTGGTTATATCACGATGTACTTTATCAATACTTTGGTTTGCATCGACCGTTTTAATTGTGTTGTCGTCATTAGCAAGCTCTAAATAACGCATACGTGTACGCTGAAAGAACTCAATAGCTTCTTGTTCAATACGATCAAGCTCACCACGCCCTTTTGCACGTTCAAGGCCTATCACTGGGTCAATATCGAGGTAAATAGTTAAATCGGGTTTTAAGCCCTTTAATACCATTGAAGAAAGTGAAGCTAATGTATTTGAGCTAATACCACGCCCACCGCCCTGATAAGCCTGAGACGATAAATCATGACGATCGGCAAGTACCCATTGGCCTTTATCAAGCGCTGGGGTAATAACATTGTGCATTAACTGCGAACGAGCTGCGTACATAATAAGCAGCTCGGTTTCAAAGGCGATTTCTTCTTCATGTTCTGCTTTTACAAGCGTACGAAGCGATTCAGCCAATGGTGTGCCGCCAGGTTCGCGCACGTTAATGAAGTCTATTTTTTGTTTGTTTAAAAAGTCTTGGCATAGCGAAATAGCGGTTGATTTACCCGCGCCTTCTAGCCCTTCTATTACTATAAATTTTGATTTCATAAAACTTAATTCTTTTTATTTAATATATACGTTTTAACTGCCGCATTATGCTGCTTTAACGTGGTTGAAAATTGGTGGCTACCGGTACCATCGCCTTTTGCTACAAAGTAAACGTATTCACTTTGAGGCGGATTAACTGCTGCTAAAATAGCGGCTTTTGAAGGCATTGCAATTGGTGTTGGCGGCAAGCCATTAATGCGATATGTATTGTAAGGCGTATAATCGCGCAAATCTTTGTATTTAATATCGCCATCAAAATCGGCGCCTAGTCCGTATATTACGGTTGGGTCTGTCTGTAGGCGCATATTAGTGTTTAATCTATTAACAAACGCTGATGCAATTAGCGGACGTTCGCTGGCAAGACCTGTTTCTTTTTCAATAATTGAGGCCATTATAAGTGCTTCGTATGCTGTTTTGTAAGGGAGATCAGCTGCGCGCTGCTGCCAAGAATCGTCTAACGTTTGCTGCATTTTTTGTGCGGCACGTTTTAATACACTGCTTGCGGTATCGTTATTATGATAATGGTAAGTGTCGGGAAATAACCAACCTTCTAGATGCGTATTTGTACCCAGTATTTGTGTACTTAGTTCATCACTTTTTAAATCGTTTTGTAAATTATTGGCCTTTTTAATAGCACTTAGCACTTCACGTAAGTTTTGCCCTTCAATTATGGTAAAACTAAAGTTGATTTGCTGGCCTTGATTAATTTTTTTTACGTTGTTGATAACGCTATCGGCTGTTAGCTCGTAAAGCCCCGCTTTTAAATCGGTAAGTGTTGGGTCTAATTTGGCAATTACCTGATAACGCCAGCAACTCTCTACCCAGTTATTAGCTTGCCATTGCTGACATAACTTATTAAAGCCAGTGCCATGCTTAACTTCAAATTGTGTGTTTTTAGCTACCTTTAGCGGGCTATTTATTGTTGCTTGTAATTGCTGATAACCAATAGCAGTGGTTATAACAGCTAAAAAAAGTACCGATAAAATAACTTTTAACACTCAGCCTCCTTGGCTAATAATTTAGTTAATAATGCGTGGCTGTCGTCTGTATTAAATACTTGTTGCTCAATACGTTTAACAGGCACTGCTCCCATTAAGCTATTACACACAAATACGGCGTCTGCTTGGGTTAAGTCTTCTACTTTCACGCGTTTAAATTCAACAGGCAATTTATCACATAACGATTGTAGATAAACGCCCTTTATTCCGCACTCATCAAGCAATGGCGTAAACACACACTTATTTTTAATCGCAAAAATATTAGCGGCTGAAGCTTCTATTACATTATTGTTGTAATCGAGCACTAACACATCGTCGCAGTTTTGTGTTTGCATTGCTTTTTTAATTAATACTTGTTCTAGCCTGTTTAATGTTTTGAGGCCTGCTAAATAAGGCTGAGCAGCTAATTTAATCGGGCTTACTTCTAGGCTCACACCCTTTTTAGCAATCGCACTATAATTACTAGGGTAATCTAATACACTCAATAAAATAGTGACATTACACTCACTGGGTAGCCCATAACCACGTCCGCCTTCGCCGCGCGTTACCAGGATTTTAAGCACATTTAGCTTTGCGTTTTTTATGTAGTGAGTAATTTGGTTTTCAAGGCTAATAAAGTCTAACTCAGGAAAACCCAAGCGCTGTGCGCATTCAATCAAACGCGCTTTATGATAAGGCCAATACTGTACTTGCCCTTCAATAACCTTAGCCGTTGTAAAAAAGCCATCACCGTAATTTAAGCCCCTGTCACGCGTGCTTAAAGTGCTGTTTTGATCTGCTGCTATTATTGTTTGCATTTTGTTTGGCATATAAAAAAAGCCCAGTTAAACAACTGAGCTCTTATAATTTGATTCGTTGTTAAAAAAGATTATACCTTTTTAAATAGCAACGAGCCATTAGTACCACCAAAACCGAACGAGTTACACAGTGCAAAGTCTAACTTTGCATCACGTGCAGTGTGAGCGATATAATCTAAGTCACACCCTTCGTCTGGGTTATCAAGATTGATAGTTGGCGACACTTTTTGATCTGTCAGCGATAAAATCGAAATAATCGATTCAACCGAACCTGCAGCACCTAACAAGTGACCCATCATCGATTTAGACGAGCCTACCATTACATCTTTAGCTGCATTACCAAAAATAGACTTAACAGCCGCAGTTTCTGCTTTATCGCCTGCATTTGTAGATGTGCCGTGTGCGTTAATGTAACCAATTTGCTCTGCATTTACTTGCGCATCATTTAGTGCGTTTTGCATTGCAAGTGCCGCGCCCGCACCATCTTCTGGTGGTGACGTCATGTGGTACGCATCACCACTCATACCAAAGCCTACAAGCTCAGCATAAATTTTAGCGCCACGTGCTTTAGCATGTTCGTACTCTTCAACTACAACAACACCAGCACCGTCAGAAAGCACAAAGCCATCGCGGTCTTTATCCCAAGGGCGAGAAGCCGCTTGTGGATCGTCGTTACGTGTTGAAAGTGCACGTGCAGCATTAAAGCCACCCATACCAATTGGGGTACAGGCTTTTTCTGCACCGCCAGCAACCATTGCATCTGCATCGCCGTAGGCAATCATGCGCGCTGCATGGCCAATATTATGCAAACCAGTTGTACAAGCAGTTACAATTGAAATATTAGGACCACGAAGTCCATGCATTATTGATAAATGACCTGAGATCATATTAATAATGGTAGACGGCACATAAAATGGTGATAACTTGCGCGGACCACTGTTTAATAGCTTAATGTGATTTTCTTCGATAAGTGTTAAGCCACCAATACCAGAGCCCACGGCTACACCAATGCGTGCTGCGTTTTGCTCAGTAATTTCAAGGCCTGAATCTTTAAAGGCTTGAACACCCGCTGCAATACCGTACTGAATAAACAAGTCCATTTTTTTAGTATCTTTCGCTGACATGTATGCAGTTGCATCAAAGTCATTTATTAAACCAGCGAATTTAGTACCAAATTTTGATGTATCAAAGTGCGTTATTGTTTGAATGCCACTTTTACCATCTAATAAGCCTTGCCAGGTTGATTGAACATCATTACCTAGCGGCGTCAACATTCCTAAGCCAGTTACGACAACTCGACGTTTAGCCACGGTTTGCCTCCAATAAGGGGAATTTTACAAGGGGATGTCATACCCAAGCTACCTCAAAGTGCTAGTCCCAAAATAGATTAAAAACGCATAACACAATCAAAATTAATTTTTAGCTAAAATTGAGCATTGAGTCTTAAGTCTTAAGTCTTGAATCACGAACTTTGAGGTGGTTTGGATATAAAAAATTAAAGGCAGCGGATGCTGCCTTTAACGTGCGATTAATTACTCAGCGTGTGCTGTAACGTAATCGATAGCAGTTTGTACTGTAGTGATCTTCTCAGCTTCTTCATCTGGGATCTCAGTATCAAACTCTTCTTCAAGAGCCATTACTAGTTCAACAGTATCAAGAGAATCTGCACCTAGGTCATCTACGAAAGAAGATTCATTTTTAACTTCTTCTTCTTTAACACCTAGTTGTTCAATGATAATTTTCTTTACGCGTTCTTGGATATCGCTCATTCTTCTTTCCTTTATTAAAAACGCCAATGCGTTATTTTCAGATTGCGGCGTAGTTTACGCCGCATAATTCTCTGATTCAATGATTTGACCATAAATAATTGTCTGGTCAAACCTCTGAGTGTGTGTTTTGTCTTTTATCGCTTATTTTCGCAGCGATTTCAAGTATGTTTAAAGCAAGTTCACAAATAATTCAATGTTTTTGAGGTAACTTACTTAACTTTATCAAGTAGCAATGTGGGTACAATGGCTATTAAACCATGTACATCGCGCCATTTACATGCAAAGTTTCGCCTGATACGTACGCAGCCGCGTCAGATGCTAAATAACATACTGCAGCCGCAATTTCGTCAGGTTGACCTAAACGCCCTGCTGGAACATTTGCAAGCGTAGCTGCTTTTTGCTCATCAGTTAAGTTATCAGTCATGTCTGTTTGAATAAAACCAGGTGCGATAACGTTAACGGTAATACCACGTGATGCAACTTCGCGCGCTAGTGACTTAGAAAAACCAATTACACCCGCTTTAGCCGCTGCATAATTAGCCTGACCTGCATTGCCCATAGTACCCACTACAGAGCCAATGTTAATAATACGGCCTTTCTTTTTCTTCATCATTGGACGAAGTACCGCTTTAGATAAACGGAAAACTGAGCTTAAGTTGGTGTCGATTATATCGTCCCACTCAGTCTCTTTCATACGCATTAATAAGTTATCGCGTGTAATACCAGCATTATTTACAAGTACGTCAATATCGCCTAAATCTGCTTTTATTGCAGCAAGTGTTGCTTCTATTGATGCAGGATCGGTCACGTTTAATGCATAACCTTTACCGTTTTCACCTAGGTACTCACTAATTTTAGCAGCGCCTGACTCACTTGTTGCAGTACCTGCAACTTTAGCGCCTTGTGCAACTAATGTGTTTGCAATTGCTTTACCAATACCACGGCTGGCGCCAGTAATTAGGACAACTTTGCCCTCTAATGAAAATAAATTAGACATTTTATATACTCTTATTTAGCTGCAGCGATTGAAGCGGCGTCGTTTACCGAACCACAAACCATTGCTTTATCAATTCGTTTAGCTAGTCCTGTTAATACTTTACCAGGACCAAATTCGTAGCTTTGTGTTACATCTTGTGCAACCAAGGCTTGTACTGTTTCTGTCCAGCGAACTGGGCTGTAAAGCTGGCGTACTAGTGCATCTTTAATTGCATCAGCCGACGCTTGTGCTTTTACATCAACATTATTAATTACATCACACTTAGGTGTATTAAATGTTAAAGCGGCTAAGTCTGCTGCTAGCTTGTCAGCTGCTGGCTTCATTAACTCACAATGTGACGGTACACTAACAGAAAGTGGTAATGCGCGTTTAGCACCTGCATCTTTACATGCTTGCGATGCTCTCTCTACTGCCGCTTTATGCCCTGCAATAACAACTTGACCAGGAGAATTGTAGTTAACTGGAGATACAACTTCACCTTGTGCTGATTGCTCACACGCTGTTTTAATTTCTTCATCGCCTAAGCCAATGATAGCAGCCATTGAGCCTACGCCTGCTGGTACAGCTTCTTGCATGTACAAACCACGGTTTTCTACAAGCTTTACAGCTTCGCTCAAGCTTAATACGTCGCTACATACTAACGCTGAGTATTCACCTAAGCTGTGACCCGCCATAACAACGTCTGTATCAGGGTTAGCTGCTAACCAATCACGGTAAATAGCAACACTTGCGGTTAGTAATGCAGGTTGTGTGCGGTGGGTTTGATTTAATTTTTCTTCTGGGCCATTAAGAACTAGCTCTGCTAAGTCGTAACCCAGTGCATTTGACGCTTCTGCGAATGTTGCTTTAACAATGTCAGAACTCTCTAGTAGCTCTTGTAACATACCAACGCTTTGTGAGCCTTGACCTGGGAATAGAAGTGCAATTTTTTGTGCCATACTTTGCTCTTTTTAATTAAACAAATAAATAATGAAATACACGGCACATCAATTATTGATTAACCGCCGTGTCTTTAGAATGTGTTTTTTCGAAAATAGCGGCTATTTTATCAGGAAGTTGACGTTCAACCTCTTTTACCGCTTCATCAATTGCTGCTTGAAATGCTTTAGCTGACGCATTTCCATGACTTTTAACGACAATACCGCGCAATCCTACCAGAGAAGCACCGTTATACTGGTCGGGGTTCACCCTTTTATAGAGTTTTTTTATTATTGGGCGCAATATAAACGCCATACATTTATATAAAAGGTGCTTTTCGAGTGCGGTTGTAAACTTATTCATAATAAGTTTGGCAATGCCTTCACATGTTTTAAGTGCCACGTTACCCACAAATCCTTCGCATACAATTACATCAGCCTTACCCGAAAAAATATCACTTCCTTCGCTGTAACCAATATAATTAATATGTGGGCTTTGCTGCATTAATTGTGCAGCTTGTTTAATGTCGTCGTGGCCTTTAATGTCCTCAGCGCCAATATTTAATAGACTAACGCGAGGATTATCTAAACCAAGTGCTTGCCCAGCAACAATAGAGCCCATAATGCCAAACTGATAGAGCATTTGCGCATCACAATGCACATTAGCACCTAAGTCGAGTAAGTATACTGGGTTTTGGCTTTCTGTAGGAACAGATGAAATGAGTGCGGCACGTTTAACACCTGGCAGCATTTTTAATACATAGTGAGCCATAAAAAATAGTGCGCCGGTATTACCGGAGCTGACACATGCTTGAGCCTCGCCCGATTTAACTAAATCAAGGGCAACACGCATAGATGAATCTTTTTTTGAACGCACAGCAATTGCAGGTTCGCAGGCATTAGTGACTATTTCACTACAGTGACGAATTATGAGTCTAGGATGAGGTAGAGAATCGAGGGATTCGAGTTCTTTAGATATAACGTGTTCATTGCCACATAAAATGAGAGTTAAATTGGCATGAGCATTTACCGCACAAACGGCAGCAGGAATAGATGAACGGGGGCCGTAATCGCCCCCCATCATATCTAACGCTATGGTTAGATCTTTCAGCATATAAGTAATCTCTTATTTAGAAATTACTTGAACGCCTTTGTAGTAACCATCTGCAGTCACATGGTGACGACGATGAGTCTCACCAGATGTTTGATCTACAGTTAAAGTTGGACCACTGATCGCATCGTGTGAACGGCGCATGCCGCGTCTTGCACGAGACTTTTTGCTTTTTTGTACAGCCATAGTCTTCTCCTAAGAATCTTTCTTAAGTTGTTTCAAAATATCAAATGGATTAGGTTTATCATCTTCCGCCTTTAATACACCAAAGCTGGCAGGCTTTGCTGAATAACTGCATGAAGCTTCGTTGTGGGTAGCCACTAATGGAACTGCTAAAATTAGCTCGTCTTCAATTAAATCAAAAACGTTAATTTCACCATTTTCATCAAGCGTTACTTCATCGTAGTCTTCTGGAAAAATATCCAACTCTGTATCTTCACCTACTGGTGAATATGCAAAGTCTTGAACCAAATCCAACCCTAAATCACCATTACAACGTTGACAAATGACAGTAACGTGTGTGGACAAATTGCCTCTAATCACAGCGAAACCTTGATCATCGTTTTTGCAATGTATTTTTACCGCTATTTCACCTACTTCTTCCTGCACAACTTTCTCTAAACGAGTAAGTTTTTCAAGCGGTACAATTCCGTCATACTTTAAACGGTGCTGCGCTGCTTTGCCTGGATGAAGAGTGATGGGAATTTTCACCTTTTGCATAGGGGCTGCATCATATAGATAGTTAGTTTGTTAGTCAAAGTAAAAAACCATTTTTACTTGGTTTTTAACGTGTTTTACTCTCGGATCTGATTTATCCTAACTCAATCTGAATTATTGAAGGAAAACAGTCCGTGAAGCACCCACTCATTTTAGCGTCAAGCTCGCCTTTTAGGCAGTCTTTATTACAAAAATTTAATTTACCATTTGATACGTTTTCACCGGATGTTGACGAATCAGCACTTGAAGCCGAAACACCTACTGAACTGGTTAAGCGTTTAAGTGAATTAAAAGCCTCAGCGGCTAATAAACACTTTAACAAAGGGTTAGCTATTGGATCAGACCAAGTAGCTGTGTTTAATAATCAAATTTTAGGTAAACCGCATAATAAACAAAATGCCGTAAAACAACTAAATTTATTTAGCGGTAATACTGTAACATTTTTAACAGGGCTTTGTGTTTACGATATTGTAACTGGCACTAAAAAAACGTGTGTTGAACCCTTTGATGTTACTTTTAAAATACTTAGTGATACACAAATTAGTGCTTATTGCGACGCAGAGCAGCCTTATAACTGTGCTGGTAGTTTTAAAAGCGAAGGGTTGGGTATTTGTTTATTTGAAAAACTAACGGGTGACGATCCTAATAGTTTAATTGGATTGCCATTAATTAAACTCAGCCAATTACTGGCTGAGTTTGGTATTGATGTGCTTACTGCTCAGGACAAGTTCTAGTTAAATAAATTAACCAAGCAGAACCTGCTGCAGCTGCAGATAGTTATCTACCGTTGCAATAGGGCTAAGCTCATTTAGTTGCTGAGCGTTGTGTACGCCCATAGTTACACCAATTCTATCCATGCCAGCGGCTTTTGCCATGTTCATGTCTATTTGAGTGTCACCAATCATTACAGCGTCATTAGCGCTTATGCCAAGTTCTTCTAGTAATTGATACAACATATCTGGAGAGGGCTTAGATTGCGCTTCGTCGCTAGTACGCGTTGCACTAAAAAAGTGGCGCAATTTACTTTGTTCAAGTAAACGATCTAATCCATCCCTACCTTTACCTGTAGCAACGGCTAAAACAATGCCCTGCTCTTTTAAGGTACCTAAAACGCTGGCAACATTGTCAAATACAGGAGTAGGTGTGGTATCCACACTATATTGATGCTTATAACCAGAAATTAACGCTTGATGCTGCGCTGCATTATTGGGAAATAAAACGTCAATTGCTTTTTCAAGCGACATACCAATAATGTTTTTAATGGCTTCGTCACTAGGTGGCACTAAATTAAGTAACTCGGCGCTACTACGAATACAGTTAACTATTTTAGTGACTGAATCCATAACAGTGCCGTCCCAATCAAAAATAACGAGCTTATATTTTTTAATTGGAGTCACTGCAATCACAGTTTTGCATCACGTAATTTTAGTAATGTACTTTTAAGCGTTTTATCCAGCGGTGCTTCTACTCGCATCGTTGTTTCGTTTTTAGGATGATAAAAAGTTAAATCGTGTGCGTGTAAAAACAATCGGTTTAAACCAACTTTACGCATAGAATCGTCAAAACCCTGATCGCCGTATTTATCGTCGCACGCTATTGGGTGGCCTTTACATTGCGTGTGCACACGAATTTGGTGCGTACGTCCTGTTACAGGCGATGCTTGTACCAATGAGCAATCGTTAAAGCGCTCTAATACTTTAAAACGAGTATGTGAAGGTTTACCCTCAGTGTTATCTACGCGTACTACGCGCTCACCCGATTTAAGAGTGTTTTTACGCAGCCCTTCGGTAACGTTTTTAGTTTTAGAATCCCACTGCCCTTCTACAAGTGCCCAGTAGTTTTTTTCCATTGTTTTTTCACGAAGTTGTTCATGCAATGCGGTTAACACCGAACGACGCTTCGCGATAAGTAAACAACCCGATGTATCACGGTCAAGCCTATGAACTAGTTCAAGGCTGCGCTCTTCTGGGCGAAGTGCTCGTAGTGCTTCAATTAAACCATAACTTAAGCCACTGCCACCATGAACAGCCATACCTGATGGCTTATTGATAACGATGAGGTATTTATCTTCAAATAAAATATCGTTTTCAAGGCGCGTTACTTTGTCTAACTTTGATGGAACAAATTCTTCACGCTCAGCAACTCTGATAGGTGCAATACGCAGTACATCTTCAAGCTGTAGTTTATATACAGGCTTAATACGCTTTTTATTAACACGTACCTCACCTTTGCGCAAAAGTTTATAAATAGCGCTTTTAGGCACCCCTTTTAAATGGGTAATAAGAAAGTTATCAATACGCTGACCTAAATGGTCTTCGTTGATCGTGACATAAGTTACTTGTAAGTCGTTTTTTTCTGACATTGCCTAATCACTAATTTAAGTAAAATAATTTAGTTGCTAACACTGTAATAATAGTGGGATAATCAGCAGCGCAAATATTTAGTATTTGCAAATAACAACGGTGCTTTTTAACACATTAAAACATTCGTGATGCACATTCTGGGTAGCCGATCATACAGATCCGAGTTAAGTTTTCCAAAGCTTTTATGCCTCCTCAGTTAACACGTGCGATCAATTAACGGCAATGCGCGTAATATATTGCTGGTTAAGTTTGAACATGAAACGATTTTTAACGTGCTAGAGAAAGCAATGAACAGATAATTTGTCTGATAGTGACGACGTAAAAAACGTCGTTCAGCACTAGCTCAATTATTGTAGTACCGTACAGCAGCTTATTTAGAACTAAAAAAATCTAATAAATAAGCGTTCATTAACATCGGCAGCGATTTTTGCTCTTAAAACGGATATTAGCGATACATCAGTATGTATTGCTCACCAACTTAATGAGCCCTACGCGCCTAATATGAATGATATTTAGTAAGATTAATATGACAGGCCGACTTCTGGGTAAAACTTGTAAACGTAGCTGAAAAGCCGACAGTTTTAGCACCATTAAGAATTTAATAGCGATAATAATTGCTATTGTTTGCCAGCATTTAAAATACTGCATACGAGAAACAGAGCCGTTCCGTTAAAGACCCAGTCGTGAGGCTGCACATTCTAAAAATAGGGACAACTGAACAGGCGAGAAAAACATCGTCATGTCAGCGACATAAATAAGTAGAGTAACAATATGAAACGTATGCTAATCAATGCAACGCAGCAAGAAGAAATGCGCGTAGCACTGGTTGATGGCCAGCGCCTTTATGATTTAGATATCGAAAGCCCAGGTCACGAACAGAAAAAAGCCAATATTTATAAAGGCAAAATCACTCGCATTGAACCATCTCTTGAAGCAGCATTTGTTGATTACGGTGCTGACCGCCATGGTTTCCTTCCTTTAAAAGAAATTGCCCGTACTTACTTCCCTGCAGGTTACACTTTTCATGGTCGCCCTAATATTCGCGACGTGATCAAAGAAGGTCAAGAAGTTATAGTACAAGTTGATAAAGAAGAGCGTGGCCAAAAAGGCGCTGCGTTAACTACTTTTATCAGTGTTGCTGGTAGCTACTTAGTGCTTATGCCTAACAACCCACGTGCTGGCGGTATTTCTCGTCGCATTGAAGGTGATGAACGTACTGAACTTAAAGAAGCATTGGGTCGTTTAGAACTTCCTAAAGGTATGGGCTTAATTGTGCGTACTGCCGGTGTTGGTAAATCGTTTGAAGAATTAAACTACGATTTAAAAGCATTATTAGTACATTGGGAAGCAATTAGACAAGCAGCCGATAGTGCTAAAGCGCCATTTTTAATACACCAAGAAAGCAATGTAATATTCCGTGCGATACGCGATTATTTACGTCGTGATATTGGCGAAATTTTAATTGATAAACCACGTGTTTTTGAAGAAGCTAAAGCGCACATTGAGCGTTTTCGTCCTGACTTTATGAGCCGTGTTAAGCTTTATCAAGGCGATACTCCTTTATTTACGCATTACCAAATTGAAAGCCAAATTGAGTCTGCGTTCCAGCGTGAAGTACGTCTGCCTTCTGGTGGTTCAATTGTAATTGACCCAACTGAAGCACTAACGTCTATCGATATCAACTCGTCTAAAGCAACTAAAGGCGGCGATATTGAAGAAACAGCACTTAATACTAACTTAGAAGCAGCTGATGAGATTGCACGTCAATTACGTCTTCGTGACTTAGGTGGTTTAATTGTTATCGACTTTATCGATATGACGCCTCCACGTCATCAACGTGAAGTAGAAAATCGTTTAAAAGATGCTGCTCGTCCAGATCGTGCGCGTGTTCAAATTGGTAAAATTTCACGCTTTGGTTTACTTGAAATGTCGCGTCAGCGTTTGCGTCCTTCATTAGGTGAAGCAAGCCAAGGACCATGCCCACGTTGTAGTGGACAAGGTACTATTCGTTCAAATGAATCTATCGCACTTTCTATTCTTCGTTTAATTGAAGAAGAAGCAATTAAAGACAATACAGCACAAGTAAATGCACAAGTGCCTGTTGCCGTTGCTGCTTATTTATTAAATGAGCAACGTCGTAGTGTTCATCGCATTGAAAAGCATCACAAATGTGACGTAGTGATTATTCCTAATCAACATATGGAAACACCACATTACGAAGTTATGCGTTTACGTAAAGACGAAACACTTGAAACGGTAAGTTACGGACAAGTTGTTGCGCCAGAACCTGAAGCATTTGAGATGTCAAAATCACCAAGTGCACCAGTACGTGAAGAGCCAATGCTAAAAGGTGTTGTAATGCCTTCTACACCAGCTCCACAAGCAACGCCTACTCCAGTAGCTCAGCCTGTAGTGACAGAGACTAAAACTGAAGGTGGCTTGTTTGAAGCAATCACTAAATGGTTTAAATCGTTATTTGCAAGCGAAACAGTAGAAGAGAAAAAAGAAGCTGTAGAAAAAGAGCAGCAAGAAGCGCGTAATAACGCTCGCCGTGGTAACGATAATCGTCGTCGTAATAACAACCAACGTCGTCGTAATAATAACCCGCGCACTAATAAACCACGCAATGAGCGCCCTGCAGCTGAAGAGGAAGTTAAAACAGACTCACCAGCAGCAACTAGTACTGAGACTCAAGAGAGAAGCGAGAACCGTAATAAGCGTCGTCGTAACCCTAACTCTCGTAAGCGCCCAGAGCATAAAAGTGAAGAAAAAGATCAAGTTAAAACTGAAACTCCTGTAAAAGCAGAAGTAGAAGTAGAAACTGATTCTAAGCCAGCTCAGGCTGTAGAGCCTAAAGAGCAAAAGCCTAAAGTTCGCCGTCAACGTCGTAACATACGTAAAAAAGTACGTCTGCAAGATGAAAACGCTGAGCAAGCTAACTCAACAGAGCAAACACCTGAACAAGCGGTAGTGACTGACACTCCACAAGTTCAAGAGCAAGCACCAGTTGTAGAAAAGCAAACACAAGCTCCGGCAGAAAAAACAGCGCATATTAAAGAAGAGAAAGTTGATATTGAAACTGTTGATTCTAACGATGAAACAGCAACTACAGAAGATGAGCAAGAGCAAACACGTACACGCTCACGCCGTTCTCCTCGTCATCTTCGTGCATCTGGTCAACGTCGTCGTCGTCCTGAAGGTGAAGCAGAAGTTAAATCTGATGAAGCCCCTGCATTTGTTCCAGTTGCTGATCAAGCAGCTGCAGAATATGAAGCAGAACTTAAAGCTAAATCTGAAGAAACACCTGTAGATGCAGCGCAGCAAATTGAACAAGCCGTTGCCGTTGAAGACTTAGCAAAAGTTGAAGCTGTAGAAGAGCCAGCTAAAGTTGAAGCGCCTGTAGTAACTGAAGAGCCAGCTAAAGTTGAAACTCCAGTAGCAACTGAAGAGCCAACTAAAGTTGAAACTCCAGTCGTAACAGAAGAGCCAGCTAAAGTTGAAGCGCCGGTGGTAACTGAAGAACCTGCTAAAGTTGAAGCGCCAGTAGTAGCTGAAGAGCCTGCTAAAGTTGAAACTCCAGTAGTAACTGAAGAGCCAACTGAAGTTGAAACTCCAGTAGTAACTGAAGAGCCAGCTAAAGTTAAAACGCCAGTCGTAACTGAAGAGCCAGCTAATGTTGAAGCGCCAGTCGTAACTGAAGCTCCAGCAAAAGCTGAAACTCCTGTTGTGACTAAAGCACCCCATGTGAAAACAGCGGTAACTCAAGGGTCTGCAAGTGCACCAATGGCACAGCCTACTCCTGTAGCTGATAGCGAAGTAAAACATACATCTGTAGCAATGGCTCACGATAAGCGTGAACTAGTGCCAGACAGTGGTTTACGTGCAGGTTCTATCAAACCTGCTGGTCGTGCAAGCTCTGCAACGACTAAAACAATGAGTGTTGATTAATAACTAACACTCATTAAAAAAGCCCCGCTATTTAATAAATAGCGGGGCTTTTTTGTTTAAACGCCTAAAAGCCTGACCTATCAAAAGATTAAACACATAAAAGCGATGCTTTTCGCGCAAGCAAGCTTTGCGCCTTGTATCTCTCATTGATAAATGATTAGCTATCATTTATCACATCGAAGTCAGTGAGCTTGCCTTTGCGTCTAGTATTTAATACTGCTCCGTAGATAAAGCCCTGACTTTCTATTCTCAGAAACTGAATGGTATCCAAGCACACTTTTTTTAAGTAGATGCTGTATGTACAAGGGG
>NZ_JADYXE010000138.1:0-728 GCF_015864465.1 Pseudoalteromonas sp. SWN29 | reverse complement strand
CACGGTTTTTGCTCCCCCAAGCTACCATTGGTTGCATTTTGCTTTCATTTTTGGTACTCCTACTCACTCCAACAAGTAAGTATCTCCTCCTTGAGCTTTCTAGCTTTCCATTGGTGTATTTTGATCTTCTTTTGGTGCTCTAAATTGTGGGAATGTGCTCAAATATGTGGGGCAATTTTGGTTTGTTTTCTTGCTTGATTGGGTTGGATTGGGGGTTTGTATGGGATGGCCCTAGGCCTATAATGCATTTTGAAGCAATGGGGCATGCCACATTGTCCCCGTTCTCTTGCTATTGATGCCTAAACGCGCGCCCACCAAGTGTTCGGTGAAATGCCTCAATGGCATTAGCGCGTGATTTTTGTAGGGAAACAACCCATGGGGCGATTTGGTTTGCACATATTTTTGGGACATGCATTCATTTTCGAAAGAGCTAGAGTAATAGCCCCGCATATGTCCTAGGCCTAGAAACTAAAATTTTATGCAAAAAGAATACAAAAGGAGGTGCATATTGGGTAAAGTTACCCTTTTTGGCCAGCAATCAGCTATGAGCCACGCTACAATAATTTCCCTACGCCTAGATGTTTAGGAACTTTGCTCATCATAAATGTGTAGGTTTAGAATAGGTAGCAAGATACCTTCATCAAACAAATTGAAGGCAACCTTCTGGTCATCTACACTCATTTCAAGATTACATTTCCCCATATCAACCACACAATTGGCTGTCAACA
>NZ_JADYXE010000137.1:489-732 GCF_015864465.1 Pseudoalteromonas sp. SWN29 | reverse complement strand
ACAGTTGAGGCGTTCGCTTCTCGTCATCCTGAAGGTCTTTCAGCATACGTTGAGCCATCTCAGTGTCCAGCATCTCAAGGAATTGAATCAAGGACTTATCGTTAGACATCTTTACCCTCCTTCTTCCATTTGATAATCACATCGACTACCTTGGCACCAATTTGAGCCACTGTGTAGGCAATTGCAGCTACATAGAACCACTCGTTAAGGGACAGTCCGAAGAACAGACGGGCAGCACCATCG
>NZ_JADYXE010000137.1:0-479 GCF_015864465.1 Pseudoalteromonas sp. SWN29 | reverse complement strand
CCTACAATCGGAGCAGCCTTCACTACCTCGTTATTAAAATCTAACTCAATCATAAAACCTCCAGTTTAAAGCGGGTCGTCCGTGACCCAAAGTTGTTACCATACGTTGGTCAGCGTGTAGTTAGCCTCTACCTCCACGACCTTCTATCCCATTCTGATGATAAACTAACCACGCCGAAGCGGGTTTTTGTTATGACTTTCTTATACAAACGTGATTCCCCTCTTTTAAGTAATACCCCCCAACAGGTATACCGGAAGATGCAGCAGTTGGGTCATCAGCCGCCTCTCTCAGGGTGTAACCACGGGAACCATTACCTGCATCATATGAATAACCATTAACTGTACTACCTCCACTTATTGAGTTAGGTAGATTACTGATAGAGTTATCAATAACACGGCTATTCCCGTATGCGTATACAGTATACGAAAGGCTGCATTTTCGCATATCTGTTCCATTTATAACTACCAACCCATTCGGGT
>NZ_JADYXE010000136.1:0-762 GCF_015864465.1 Pseudoalteromonas sp. SWN29 | reverse complement strand
AATTTCTGTCGAACAGCATTTTGGAGGACACCTTGAGAACCAGCACTCACGGCCGCGCACTCAGCGGCATGGCGCTCGTGGCAACGAGCGCGCTCGTACTCGCCGGTTGCGCATCAGCACCCGAAGAGACCGACGCCGGATCGGGCGAAGCGCTTGACTACCTTCCCTGCATGGTTTCTGACTCGGGCGGATTCGACGACAAGTCGTTCAACCAGCTCGGTTACGAAGGTATCGAAAAGGCAGCCAACGAACTCGGTGTTGAATTCAACGCTGTCGAATCGACCAGCGATGCAGACTACGCACCCAACATCGAAAGCCTCGTAGCTGAGGGTTGCGACCTGATCGTCACCGTCGGATTCAACCTCTCCGCAGCCACCGTTGAGTTCGCTCTCGCGAACCCCGACATCGACTTCGCAATTGTCGATGACGCGGCAGACAACGACTTCGATGGCACCATCGACGCTCCGAACATCAAGCCGATCCTCTTCGACACCGCTGGTGCTGCATTCCTCGCGGGTTACGCTGCCGCTAGCTACTCCAAGACCGGTGTTATCGGAATGTACGGCGGAATGAACTTCCCCACCGTTTCGATCTTCATGGATGGTGCAGCTCAGGGCGTTGAGTACTACAACTCCGAAAAGGGCACTGACGTCACTGTTCGCGGTTGGGACATCGCAGCACAGGACGGAACCTTCATCGGTACCTTCGCTACGGGAACCGACTCGCGTGCAGCAGCTCAGAACCTGATCGACCAGGGTGCAG
>NZ_JADYXE010000135.1:0-766 GCF_015864465.1 Pseudoalteromonas sp. SWN29 | reverse complement strand
GGGGTGAACTTAGTAATTGGGGTGCACTCAGAAATCTTCCTCAAGAAGCCTCTGGGCGACAAGCACCTCCCTTTTTCCCTATAAATAGGGGAGGGGGGCTGTTTCAAAATGTTCATGACTCCCGAGCTCTTCGGCTTTTTGATGTTGCCAAAGGGGGAGAGAGCTTGGGTTAGAAATCAATTAAAATCAATTAGAAATCTATCATTAAAAATCAATCCTTAAAGTTATGCATACATGCCAAAAGATTGGGGGAGTAAGGGTTGTGTGAACGTGTTATCATCTTGTATATAGCTTGTCTTGATTTCAGGGATTGTCATCATCAAAAAGGGGGAGATTGTAGACAAAGGATCAAGCTGAATGTTTTGATGATGCCAAAGGATCAAGTGCTTCTAAGTTTTATTCAAGACAAGAATCCAAGAAAATGTATGATCAAGTTGATCTCTAGAATCTTTAGGAAGAAGTTTCCAAATTGAAAAACAAAAGGTTTGACCAAAGAATTCTATCATTTCAAATTGAGATTTGCTCTCTGGTAATCGATTACTAACAGCTGAAAATGTTTTAATTCAAATTTTTAAAACCTGTAATTGATTACATAAGTCTTGTAATTGATTACCAGAGGGGATTTTCAGAAAATAATTTCCAAGAGACATATCTATTCAAATGTTTTATGAACGGCCAGTCAAATGTTTTAAAGAGAGTTTTCAGTGCCCAAACAGTTTTATCCTCTTGAAAGATCAAGAGTTTTTCTGAACTGAAATGTCTTATC
>NZ_JADYXE010000134.1:0-778 GCF_015864465.1 Pseudoalteromonas sp. SWN29 | reverse complement strand
ATCGGTCGTCGCTTCAATGTTCACGACAGGAATGGCGTCACCAGCAGCATTAATGGTGCCGGTCCCTATCACGCCGCCAATCTCAAGCGTGGTGGTTTCATCGTTCTCTAAGATGGCATCAGTAAGCGCAGGATAGCTGACGGTAAAGACGGTGACCCCAGCAGGAACGGTGATGGTGCCGGTGGAAGCGTCATAAGTGACGCCATCACTAAAGACTGGGACGTTGGTAAAGTCGGTCACCTCTGTGGCGCTATTACCCGCCAAGTCAAAGTCATAGGTGACGTCGGCTTCGGTGACGCCATTGACGGTGACACTGTGCACGAGGGTATCGCCCTCGATGGCACTGGCGTCGCCAACTGTGACGGTCGGTTTGTCGCCCTCGTTTACGGTGCCGTCTGTCGCGTCTTCATCGAAGATGGTGGCAGTATCGGTGGCTGTGCCAATGCTGGCATTCAGCGGATTGCTGATGCTCATGCTCAGCGCTTCTGAGACCTCATAGATGGCATCGTCATTTGGGGTGATGGTAAAGGTTGGCAGGATGCTGCTACCCGCTGGGATGCTCACACTAACCCCAGCTATGGCGTCCGCCACGCTGATGGTTTGCGTGCTGCCATCGCTGTTGGTGAGAACGATGCTGTCGATATCGCTGGCATCAATGTCGCCAAGGTTTAAGGTGGCGGTGACGTTGCTGTCTTTGTCCGTCGCCCCTGTTTGGCTGATGGTGAAGACGATGCTGTCGCCTACACCTTCGGTGGCGCTATCGGTCGTCGCTTCAATG
>NZ_JADYXE010000016.1:0-80623 GCF_015864465.1 Pseudoalteromonas sp. SWN29 | reverse complement strand
TTAAACCCTGAACAAGAAATCGTCAAAGCGGAGAGTGCATAACGTAGTGATCGCGACAACTAGTTTGACAAACACCGATAGTGCCTCCATTTAAATATATAAATACTGAGCGTTATTGCTCCTTTAATTTTTACAGTGTACATTTTTGCTAGGTAATTAAATTTAATAAATTTTTTGGCTGATGGTTATGTATTTCAATGTATAATAAATTTAAAGGGAGAAATACATGCACATTGGAATAATTGAAGATCATCAATTAGTACGCGACAGTTTTAAAAAACTACTAGAGCTACAAGCAGACTGGGAAGTAATAATAGAAGCCTGCAACGTTAGCCAAGCAAAACTGGCTGTTGAGCTTGAACAACCCGATATATTTATTGTTGATATATCACTTAATGAATCAGAAACCGGCCTTACATTTTTAACCTACCTTAACGAAAATTTCCCTGAAATTAAAACTATTGTTGCCTCTATGCACGATTACGAACCTTATGTAAGTAATGCACTACGACTAGGCGCGCTTGGTTATGTGTCTAAGCGTTCTGCGTCGGAGGAGTTAATTGATGCCGTTAAATCAGTTGCATTAGGTAAACGCTACATAAGTGAAGACGTAAATTTTGCGCTAAATACACCAAACTCAGCATTAACTATTTTAACTAACCGCGAGCTTGAAGCTTTACCGCTATTAGCAAAGGGTTTTAATGCAAAGCAAATAGCGCAAAAATTAGAAATAATGCCTAAAACAGCGCACGTGCATAAGGCAAACATTTACAGCAAGCTTAATGTTACAACCTCATTTGAGCTTTTAAAAATAGCCATTGATGCGGGAGTAATAAAGCTAGATGAACTTACCTAGTACACTGCCAGCCTTTAACTTTACTATTGCGGCAACCGTTAAAGAAATTACAAAGCAGTTTTTAGTTGGTGTAATTTATTTTGTTGCCTGTATTGCCGCTTTTTGGCTAGGAGCTAATTTAGAAACCGTGCCCGAAAGTAGCGCTATATTTATTCCCGCAGGAATAAAAATTGCTTTTTATTTGCTTTCGCCAACTCGGTATTGGGTTACTTTGTGGATATCGTCTCGTGCTTTGGCTGCTCACTTAGGGTATATAATGACCGGCGCTTGGGAGTTTAATTTACTGCATGGTTTTTGGCAGGAGCTTTGCTTTTTTGCCCTTGTGTATGCGTTTAAACGTAGCCGCTGGCCGCCGAGCATTAATAATAGTTTAGGTATACTTTCGTTGATTTTATTGTGTGTTGCGAGCACCTCAATAAAGTGGTTTTTGTTTTCCAGTGCGTTTGAATTTACAAACATATTGGTTGCTAAAGAGCTATTACAGTATCAGTTAAATATGTGCCTTGGCGATATAACTGGCTCGTTATTAATTGCGCCGTTTATTATGCTACTTCATTCTTTAAACCTTCCGTTAAAGCGCCCTGCATTACTTAAAATAACTAATTTAACGGTTACGTTGACTACCGTTTTACTTGTTATGATGCTTGTATACCTGATACGCCCTGATACCTATCCATTGCTTCGCCTTGCATCGTTATTACCTATTATTTGGTTTTCGTATCGCTTTGGCGTATTAGGCGCGGTAACTAGCGCTACACTTATCAATACACTAATAATAGTTGAAGCAAGTATTACCCATGAGCCTAGCAATACCTATATTAGCCAGTTGTTTATTTTAGCTAATGCGATTACCAGTATGGTTTTAGGCGCGGCTATTACAGAGCTTAAACGTAAAAATACCGAATTAAAAAATATTAACCGCGCGCTTAAAAAACAGCTTGAGCAAAACACGCTTCTTGGGGCTAAAATGGTGAGCGTACAAGAAAACGAGCGAAAGCATCTGTCACAAGAGTTACACGACGAACTTGGGCAAAACTTAACAGCTTTAAAAACCGATTTGGCTATTTTGTCGCACCTTAGTGATGAAAAAACGCAGTCGTTTGTGGCCACGTTAAAAAGCAATGCAAACTCTATGTACGATTCTGTTTATCAATTAATGCATTACCTTCGCCCTCGTGAACTAGACGAATTAGGGCTACAAAATGCGATGACCCAAGGGCGATTAAAAAGCTTACTTACCAAAGCAAATATTAGCTACGAGGTTAATTTTAATGTAGATAATGCGCTGACTAAAGAACATGAAATTGCCATTTACCGAATTTGCCAAGAAGCCATAACCAATTGTATTAAGCACAGTAATGCTGGCAATCTTATTATAAATATTAAAACAGACAGTCAGTTTATAAAATTAGAAATTAGTGATAACGGAAGTAAAATAAAACCGACCGAAAATTCAGGTCACTATGGTTTAGCATTTATGGAAGAGCGCGCTATTGCGCTAGGGGGTAGCTTTAAGGTTACTGATCAAGGCGGCTTTACCATTAAAGTAAAACTGCCTATAAGTGTTGGGCGTTAAACGCTTTAACAAATTGATACTTGCTTAGTGTAAAACTTTTGCCTTGGTTGATCATCAAATGCGTTATCGAGGTTTACCTGTATTTCAACTTGGTTGCCCACCAGCTGTAGCAATAACCCGGTCGCTATTTGGCAATTGCCTAAGGTTGATTTTACAACCACCTTTTTGCCTATAGCGTCTTGCAGCCTTGGCTTTGGTAAATTAGGGTTAGTAACAGGTCTTAACCCTTCTGCTTTTACAAATAAATTTATGCAATAAAGTTTAGCTGCGGCAACTCTTTGTTCGTTCATTTTAGCTATATCAACATTATTCAAAAAATGAATAATGGCTTGGTTAGCACGGCTAAAGTCACTAGTAACATCGTCTAGATCTCGCCCTGCTGCCCACTTTCGGGTAACTAAATACTTGCCAGCTTCCATTCTTACTAAGGTAATTGACGCTCCAGTCATTTTACTAAACCATTCAATACAATAACTTTCTGTATTGATGTTATGAAGTAATACACTCATGCTGCCAAATTCTTTTGTACTTTCATCTAATAAAGTCATATTTGTATCTCAACGTCCTAGTTGTAAAGAGTTTAATAGTAATTATGAAAGTAAAAAATCATCCATATTCCTAATCAACCTAGGAAAATGGCTTAGTAAATAACATGTGCTATTTATAAAACACCATTTACGAGCTTAAACCCATTATTAATGGTTAAAATATTAAGCAGTGGTTTAAATTTATCGTACGGTTGATTATGATTAGTTAAGTACTATATCTCTATTTTCGCTTTATTATTTTGAAAGGATCGCCATGTCTAGCTATAACGAATCTCCAGAGCAAATTGAACAAGCCACACAAGGCTATGTAATGCAGCAAACAATGTTGCGTATTAAAGATCCAAAGCCGTCTTTAGAATTTTATCAAAATGTATTAGGTATGAAGCTGTTAGGTAAGTATGACTTTCCTGGTATGAAGTTTACGCTTTACTTTTTAGGCTACGAACAAGAGTTGCCAGAAGGCGATGATAAAGCAAAAGCTGAATGGGTGTTTCGCCGCCCTGCGCTAATTGAGTTAACCCATAACTGGGGCACTGAAAACGACGACAGTTTTGAGGGCTACCACAGTGGAAACCAAGAACCTAAAGGCTTTGGCCATATTGGTATTAGCGTGCCCGACGTTTACGAAGCAAGTGAGCGCTTTGCTAAATACGATGTAGAGTTTGTTAAAAAACCAGATGATGGTTCAATGAAAGGTCTCGCGTTTATTAAAGACCCCGACGGCTACTGGATTGAAATACTCTCTGCTGAGGGAATTACCGAAATTATACTTTCTCAGTAACTACTGATTTGTTTATATTAAAAACCAGCTTTTTTGCTGGTTTTTTTGTTTTACTCGTAAAATTTATCTCTATTTATAAGCCCAAGCATCGGTTATAAACACTTGGCACTTGTTGTAACTAGTAGCAGACTTTTGTGCTATCCCTCTTACTCTAAAATTAGTTAAGCCATTCGCTATTATTAGGTCTTCATCGGTTATTGATAGCGTATCGACTAGTGCATTTTGTTCTGATAAGAAATCGACTTTAAATTTTATATTTTTAAACGAAAAGTCTGATTCATTTTTTATTTGCCCTATACACGCAACATATAAACCATCGGTTTCATTTTTAGTGCTTATTTGGCTTACATTAGCAGTTAGGTTTTTTTGTGCTTGCTCTTCAAGCCCTGCTACATAAATGTTTTGATAAAAAACAAACCCAAAAATACCAACAATACTTAAGGCCAATGCACCAATAATTATGGGATTATTTTCTAAGTTAGAGTACTTAGCTTGAAGAGAGGTGCATTGAGGGCATTTTTTAGCGCGAGAATCAATTGAGCTAAAACACATAATGCATTCTTTAGTTTGCTGAATATGTACCACTGCAATAAGCATCCTTGTTAAGTATTAAAACCAGCAGCAGTGCTGACTTTTAAGGAGTTTAAGTGTACGCATGCAAAGAATATTCGTAAACAAAAATAGCTTAAATAAGTAACGATTTTAGCAACCATTAAAAATAACTGTATATAAACACAGTGCATTTGTTTTTAGCATTTTAACGTAAACATAAAAAAGCCAGCGGTTAAGCTGGCTTAGTATATTTACTAATTTATATAGTTACTTACATAGCTACTTACGAAGTGCGTCTATTCGCGCATCAAGCGGTGGGTGAGATGAAAACAGCTCAGCCATACCTTTACCACTTGCAATACCAAAGGCCATCATTGAACCTTCTAATTGCGATGGGTGGTTTTGCTTTAATCGCTCAAGCGCTGATCGCATTTTGTCTGCACCTACCAATTTAGCTGCGCCACTATCGGCTGCAAACTCACGTTTACGGCTGTAGCTTGCAACCACTATGCTGGCAAGTACGCCAAATAATACTTGGAATAACATATCGAATAAGAAGTAAGTCCAGCTACTGCCGCCCTCTTCTTCATCGCTATTTATAAAGTTATCTACTATGCCTGCCAGTACTTTTGCAGCAAATATTACAAAGGTGTTTACCACGCCTTGTATTAGGGTAAGCGTTACCATGTCGCCGTTAGCAATGTGCGATACTTCGTGGGCAAGTACAGCTTCGGCCTGATCTTGGGTCATGTTGTGCATTAAGCCTGTGCTTACTGCTACTAATGAATTGTTTTTACTCGGGCCGGTTGCAAATGCGTTCATTTCTGGGCTGTCGTAAATTGCCACTTCTGGCATTTTAATACCTGCTTTTTGTGCTTGCGCAGATACTGTTTGTACAAGCCAGCGTTCTGTTTCATTACGTGGCTGCGTAATTACTTGAGCGCCTGTTGATTTTTTAGCGATCCACTTAGACATAAACAACGAAATAAACGATCCACCAAAACCAAACACAGTGGCTATCAGTAAAATTCCGCCAAGGCTACGATGGCTCAAGCCCAGTGCGCTCATTATAATTGAAAGCACTACACCTAATACCAACATAACCGCTAGGTTAGTTAATAAAAACAAAAATATACGTTTCATATTGTCCTCACAAAAATAGATTTGATCACTAAGCGATTAATGCATTTGGAATTAAATCAGCTAAAAGCAATCACTGTGTTATGACACACTATGTCATAGCGTCTGCGCCATTCTGTGACAAACTATGTCATAACGCAAGGGTTATTTATGTGTTTATAAATATAATTTTATGGGGTAATAATACAGGGTCTGTTGATCTTTGCGGATTAAAATTTGTTCAAACTAGGGTCTATTTAATCGCGGCACGAGATTTGTAACCTAGTGGGCTCGATAACTGCTCCTGCGTTATTCTACTGGCTTACATCCATGTAAGAATAAGTAAAAACCGAGCAAAAAAGAGTAAATAGTCCCTAGGAAGAACCCTTTGGGCAGCGACTGTTTGGCATTAATGCTACGTTATCGCCTATTTATGGGGAATAGCCACACTGCATAGGCTCTGCCTTGCCTAAATACCAAACAGACTGCTGCAAATTTAACCTTGAAAGTTCAACAGACCCTAGCTAAGCAGCAAGGCTTATTGTTTTATATTTATTACAGAAAGCCTATAAATATTATTTTAAATCAGTGCATTGAAACGCAGCCTGTTAGTCCACTTTTTAAATACTGTTGTTTACTAATGCCATTTCAACAGGAAAGTTACGCTCTTTGGCTAATACTTGAGCTACTTCGGTTATATCTGCATGGCTCGTTTTATTTAGGTATGTCCATTGGTGGTTTTCGCGATGCTTATTAATATCGGGCTGATTGCTCACTAAACCTAACTTTATAAACTCTGCAACAATTTCATCGGCTGCTGTGAGGGTTGATGACGCTTTTACATTTTCAGCACGTGCATAACTAATATGCGAATATAAGCTCACATCGGCTACGCGCAAAGTGTCGTCATCCCCTGGTATTTGTTGGCCGCCAAACAGCGCATTATTTTGTGTATTGGCATTTTTAAATGCAGGGACAAACTCGGCTACATAATCAATGGCTTTTTGGATGCGTGTTTGCAGCGCTGCTTTGTCCCAGCCATCTTCAATATAATGCAGGTACTTATTAGGTAGCTTAGGTTGTGCACTTATTGCTGTAGTATCTGCTAAGCCATCGTTAAATAGCGTAATGGCGTTGGTCATGCCATGTATTTGAAAATACCCATTAGGATAAGGCGTTAACTGCGCCATACCTTCTGGCGTGCCTCGTTTACCATAAATAATAATTTCGGGTATTTGCCCACCTGCGCCTTGCCAATGTGTAATGTAGGATGCTTTAAATTCAACCATACGCTTAACATTTACCCCTACCATGTCGTCAATAATACCGGTTTGAAAGCCGCACGCATTAATAAGGTAATCGACTTCAAGTGTTTGGGTAGCTGAGGATTGCGATGATTGGTATTCAATATTCCACTTTGATATTAGCTCGCGCGTATTGGTACCGTTAGTGTTTACTGGCGATACCTGTTTAACAAGTGTGTTTGTTAAAACATCAGCATGGTCGTATTGTGCCAGCGCTAATTGCGCACTGGCCGATAGCCGAAATATATTCCAACCATATTCTTGCGCCACTATAAGTGGGTATTTTATTTTGCTTAAATTTAAATGCTTAGCTACCGGTATCATCCATTCATCAAGCGTTTTGGGTTCTGTTACTTGTTGTTGCTTTTTAAGCTCAAGCATTTGCTCACGACTATATAGCTGGTAGTAGTTATCGGGTTCACCTAATACTTTGTTTTTGGCGTCTTGCTGAATAAGTTCTTTGTAGGCTTGAGTTAACTTATCTAGCCTTAGTAGTAAATCCTCAGGCGAGTCGTCATCACGCGTAGGTACTGCAAATACAGTTGGCCGAACATCGATGGTGTAAGGATAAAGGCGCAAAATATCTATACATTGCTTAAGTAAATCTATGCAGTCTTCGTCGGGTATTTCACGATATAAATTACCACCAGCGTGCAAATGGCACATTGGCGGGCCATCAATTAGTGACTTTTTTTTCTCAAAAATGGTTGTTTGTATGCCCAAAGCAGCTAAACGAATCGCAATTGTTGCCCCCGCTGTGCCCCCACCTAATATGCCTACACGCGTTTTTGCTAAACGACTACCTATTGCGTCCATTTCTGATTTTTGGTGCACATTTTGGGTGTAGTTTTTAATAAATGGGGGCGTCATGGTGTGAGGGCTGTCCTTGATGACATTATCGTAAATGTAGGCTGCGGTTATTAGAGTTGATATGTGTACTAAGGTAGGCTATTTCAAGGCTTAAATACAATAAATAAGCGCATGTATTTAATACAAAAACTGCTTTGTATTTAACAAAGCAGTGTTTTAACTTTTAAGAATTTAGATCGAGAGTATTGAGTAAGCTTTTGTATATTTGTAGTTTAGGTGTTTGTTCGCTGTATGGGCTTATAGCCAAAATAGGAAATGGCAAACGTGCTTTAAGCGTATCAAGGTTTGCTTGGTATTCTTCCATATTGGGATCTACTTGATTTGCAATCCAACCAACACAATTTACGCCTAGGCTTTGCATATGGGCGGCTGTAAGTAAGGCATGATTTAAGCACCCTAGCTTCATACCAACAACGAGTATGACTGGTAGCTGCTCAGCCTTTACCCAGTCGTATAAATAGTCGGTATTATTAATTGGTAGTGCCCATCCACCCGCGCCTTCGGTTAGTAGGTAATCTGCGCCTTGTTGTTTTACGTTTTGATACGCCTCGGTAAGCTTATCAACCGTAATGGTAACGCCTACTTGTTTAGCCGCTATATGCGGCGCTATAGGTGGCGCAAAAGCAAAGGGATTAATTATATCGTACTTGGCACTGACGGTTGCGCTTTCCATTAGTATAAGCGCATCGGCATTTACAAGCTGATCGAACGCCATTTCGCAGCCAGCAGCAAGGGGTTTATAGCCAATAGCGTGTTTTTTATGTTGGGCAAGTAGCTTTAGTAGCAAGCTGGTAACGTGAGTTTTTCCGGCATCGGTGTCGGTGCCTGTTATAAAAAATTCTTTCATGCGTTGCCTTTAATGTCTTTGGGCTTATTTAGGGTCTGTTGAACTTTGCGGATTAAAATTTGTTCAAACTAGGGGCTATTTAATCGCGGCGCGAGATTTGTAACCTAGTGGGCTAAGTCAAAACCGAGCAACAAAGAGTAAATAGCCCCTAGGCAGAACCCTTTGGGCAGCGCCTGTTTGGCATTAATGCTACGTTATCGCCTATTTATGGGGAATAACCACACTGTATAGGCTCTGCCTTGCCTAAATACCAAACAGACTGCTGCAAATTTAACCTTGAAAGATCAACAGACCCTAGTCTTTTTCTAATGATAACAATACCACATGGTAGGACACATATGCTTTGTTGTTTATTAGTGGGTATGCATTACATACATGTTGAAGTGCCGACTTTGTAAGTAATCCACGGCGTGTATTATTGTGATTTTGTGTTGTAGCGCCAATGGCTTTAATCGATTTAATGGCTTTTAAAGGCGTTGAGTAAGTATCGGTATAAACAACTTTTTGTGCGCTGTTTATAACAAAACCTTCCTTTTGGACTGATTGGTTTATATAAAGCTCGCTATTAAATGTATTTATATGGCTGTTTGAATCAAGCGCTGCAAAGGCTGTTTTTATTTCGTTGAGTGACCCTGAAACTACTGTACTTATATACGCTTTACCACCGGGTTTTAAAGCACGATAAAGCGATTGCATTAAAGCCGAAAAATTTGCTGACCACTGCACTGCAAAGTTACTGTAAATAACATCAACACTCTTTGCTTGTAGCGGTAACTTATCCATATCGGCGCAAATACGTGGCGTGTTTAATGCGCTACTTTTTAGCATGCTTATACTTAAATCCATTGCTATAACACTGTCAAATACGCTTTGTAACGAGTGCGTATTAACAAGTGGACCTGCACCTAAATCTACACATACCTTGTTTTTATTATGTTGCTGCGTGTTTATTAGTTTGAATAAATCACTTGCAGCCTGTTTTTGTACATTAGCATGGGCGCTGTAGCCATCGGCCGCCTTTGAAAAGTTACTTTGTGCAGATTTTTTTAAAATATCGCTACCCACATTTTTATGGATATTAACGCCATTAGAATCATTTTTTATAGCTGTAAGCGTTGCAGGCGTGTTTATATATTCCTGCTTTTGCACAGTGCTAGTATTGCGAAGTTTGTGAGCAATCATGCTATTGCGCCTTTTAAGTGCTCAATAAGCGTGGTTATATCTTGCTCTGTATGAGCAGCAGTAAGAGTAATGCGCAAACGCGAGGTATTATGAGCAACCGTGGGCGGGCGAATAGCGGTAAGCCAAATACCCTGCTGCTTTAACTTTTCAGCCGCTTTTAAAGTATGTTCAGCGCAGCCCAAAACAATGGGCTGAATGGCTGTGTTTGATTCCATTACAGCAATATTATGGGTTTTAGCGAGTTGCTTAAATAATGCAATATTGGCATTTAGCTTATCGCGTTTATCATCAGCTGTTTTAATGCTTTTAATACGCTCAAGCGTGTGGCTTGCCATAAGTGGCGACATAGCGGTTGAATAAGTGTAATCGCGATTAAATTGCAGCATGTAATCAATAAACTGCTGGTTGCCTAATACACACGCGCCACTACTAGCAACGGCTTTACCAAAGGTAATAACTAAAATATCAGGAAGTGTAATACCCTCTTCTAAAAGTGCTTCACAACTGCCAAGCCCTGTTTTACCCAAAGCACCAAAGCCGTGGGCGTCGTCAATCATTAGCCATGCGTTGTGCTGTTTTGCAAGTGCGAGTAATTCTTTAAGAGGCGCGGTATCGCCATCCATCGAAAAAACACCTTCGCTTATAATAAGCTTGTTTTGCGCTTTTGATTTTTCGAGCCGTGAGCGTAAATGGTTTAAATCGTTATGATTAAAGCGCACTAATGCGGCGTTAGAGTGCATTGCCCCGTCAATCAAGCTGGCATGATTTAACTTATCTTGAAAAATAGCGCTGTTTTGCGCAGCCGTTTTATCTTGGAACAATGCTTTAATTACGCTGCTATTAGCACTAAACCCTGAGTTAAATAACATACCCGCGCCATAACCCAATTGCTTACATAAGTATTGTTCAAGGTTTTTTTGCTGCGCCTGATAACCCGTAACCAATGCTGAGCTGTGACTCCCTAATGCGTGGGAGTCATTAAGATTTACAGCCACATCTCCAAAGCCTAAGTAGTCGTTACTGGCAAAGTTAAGGTAGGTTTTGTTATTAACCGAAATAGTACGCGCGGTTGAATGCTCTACTACTTGGCGTTTACGAAGCAGCGCATCTTGCTGGCGAGCCTGCAGATGCGTGTTTATAAAATCAAAAGGCATAGTTATAAAAAGCCTACGCTTCGTAAAACAATTCAGAGGTCGCTTTGTCGGCTACTTGCGATGAAAGCGAGGCTTCTACGGCTTCGTCTGAATAGTCGTGACGTTTTTCTGGGTTCATGCCTAATTTTTTAATTAGGTTCATATCGGCATCAGCGTCTGGGTTTTCGGTGGTAAGTAGTTTATCACCATAAAATATTGAGTTAGCGCCTGCAAAAAAGCACATAGATTGCATTTGCTCGTTCATTGCGTTGCGCCCTGCCGACAAACGTACATAGCTGTGCGGCATCATAATGCGCGCTGTTGCAATGGTACGTACAAATTCAAAGTGATCTAAATCGTCTACGTTTTCAAGCGGTGTACCTTTAACTTTTACCAGCATATTAATAGGCACGCTTTCTGGCTGTTGTGGCAAGTTAGCTAGTTGCATCAGTAATCCAAAGCGGTCGCTTGCTTGCTCCCCCATTCCAACGATTCCGCCTGAGCATACTTTCATACCGGCATCGCGTACGTGATCAATGGTGTTTAGTCTGTCTTGAAATGTGCGGGTTGATATAATTTGCTCGTAATACTCAGGTGACGTATCGAGGTTATGATTGTAGTAATCAAGGCCTGCGTCTCTAAGTTCATGCGCTTTTTCGTTAGTGAGTTTACCGAGCGTCATACAGGTCTCAAGGCCTAGCTCTTTAACTTCTTTAACCATTTGTGAAATGTATGGCATGTCTCTGTCTTTTGGATCTGACCATGCTGCCCCCATACAAAAACGCGTTGCGCCTTTTTGTTTTGCCAGGCGTGCTTGCTCTACTACTTTTTCTACTTCGATTAAGCGTTCGCGCTCTAAATCAGTACGGTAGTGCCCCGATTGCGGGCAATATTTACAATCTTCTGGGCAAGCGCCTGTTTTAATTGATAACAACGTAGAAATTTGCACTTCATTGGGATTAAAATTAGCACGGTGAACCGATGCAGCTTTAAAAAGTAAATCGTTAAACGGCATTTCAAATAATGCTTTAACTTCAGCGTGGGTCCAATCATGACGAACAGGGGCAAGTTCCATAATACTCTCTTATTTTTTTCATAACGGTGATATTGGCTTAGTCTACGAGTTGAAGTACCATTGTCAACGAAGCCCACCAAGTTAAAGTTTACATATGAACAAAAAGAATACAATAGACCTTGATTTTGATCGACAGCACATTTGGCACCCATATACCTCTATGACACAGCCAATTCCGGTATACCCTGTTACCCACGCAAATCACAACATTATTCATCTTGAAACTGGCGAGCAATTAATTGATGGCATGGCCTCGTGGTGGAGCGCAATACATGGCTATAACCACCCTATTATAAATAACGCGATGGTTGAGCAAATTAACAGTATGAGCCACATTATGTTTGGTGGTATTACGCATAACAGCGCAGTTGAGCTGTGCAAAAAAATAGTCAATATAACGCCGCCTAGTTTAACTAAAGTGTTTTTAGCCGACAGCGGATCGGTAAGTGTTGAAGTAGCAATAAAAATGGCGCTGCAATATTGGTTAAGCCAAGGTATTACTACAAAGCAAAAATTAATGACGCCATACAAGGGCTACCATGGCGACACCTTTGCAGCCATGAGCGTATGCGATCCTGTTAACTCAATGCATAGCTTATATAGCGGCTTTTTACCTGAGCATATTTTTGTACCTGCACCGGTGAGTAAATTTGGTCGCGAGTTTAACCAAGCAGAAGCCATCGAGCTTGAAGAATTCTTTAAAGTCCACCATAACCAAGTAGCTGCATTTATAATTGAACCTATTGTGCAAAACGCGGGTGGAATGAACTTTTATCACCCCGATTACCTTGCCTGCGCACGCAAGCTTTGTACGCAATATAATGTGCTGCTCATTTGCGACGAAATTGCCACAGGCTTTGGCCGTACAGGTAAATTATTTGCCGTAGAACATGCCAATATTGAACCCGATATAATGTGTATTGGCAAAGCCCTCACAGGCGGTTCAATGACGCTATCGGCCACTATAACTAGCGATAAAATAGCCATTGGCATAAGCGAAGGTGAAGCTGGCGTTTTAATGCACGGCCCTACTTTTATGGGTAACCCGCTTGCTTGTGCTGCTGCGTGTGCAAGTATCGATTTATTACTCGAGCAAAACTGGCAACAACGAATAAAGCAGCTAAATACTCAACTTCAACAACTCAATAAATGCAGTGAATTGGATGACGTTGCTGATGTACGTACTTTAGGCGCAATTGGTGTTGTAGAGCTTACCGATAAAGCAGGCAATGTGAATGTTGCTAAAATTCAGGCTTATTTTGTAGAGCAAGGTGTGTGGATCCGCCCTTTTGGTAAACTAATTTACCTTATGCCACCGTATATAAGTGATGATGCGAGTATAAAAACACTGTGTGATGCTATTTATAACGCTATTGAAGGCAAACACTACGTTTAAATACTCATATTAAGCGTATCAATACCCGTTAATTTGTTGATTAGTGCCAACAATGTGTAACTAACCGCTACATTTAGTGTTTTTATCTATTTTGACAGTTTGTGGTTATTGATCTCCTTAATCTTTAACTATATGATAATGTCTATCATTTACAATTACCTTTATGGACTCTTTTGCAATGAATTTATTATTTAAACCGGCTAAAACGTTAGGTGTAAGCCTTTTACTTGCTTCAGCTTTTATGGCGCAACCAGTATTAGCCAATGGCCCAATTGGCGAGCATGTAAATCATCTTCAAGAAAACATTAAAAGTTACAATGAAGAAGTTGAATGGATGATTGGCAAAGTTGACACCATGGTAAGCGACTACGATACCAAAGGCGCTAAAGCGGTTAAAACTGATGATTTAATTGAATATTGGGAATCAGTTAAGTTTCATAGTGCAATAGAAACTAATTTCGTACCCGTTTACGCTTCTATTTGGCAAGGTATTTATGGCGTAAAAATGGCCATTGAAAATGGCAAACCTGCGGCTGAAGTACGTAAAGAGCAAGAAGCGATGAACATAGCCTTGTGGCAGGGTCTTGGGGCTGTTAAGCTTGCTGCAAAATTCCAGCAAAAAGGCTTGTTAAAGAGCGTTAAAGCAACTGCAACTACTGAAATGACACAAAGTGCAACAATTGACGAAATTAAGCACAAATTAGACCGTGTAGTCGCTAAATTTGCTGAGCGTTTACAAGACGAAGCAACAGATATTGTTCATGATACTTACCTGCACCTATTTGAAGGCGTAGAAGGTACGCTTATTGAACAAGACGCTAACCTAGTTGAAGTGCTGGAAAAAGACTTTAACGTAACACTGCCACAAGCAATTAAAAATAGTAAAAGCGTAGACGATATACGTGATGTGGTAAGTGACATGCAAACTAAATTAGATCGCGCTAAAACGCTAATAGAAAAAGCTGAAAAGTCGCGTAAGGATGTATTTTAAGTGAAGCGTAGGACCTTTATACAAGGCCTAGCTGCGTTAGGGGTTGTTGGCTCATTGCCACTTCCTCTTTCTCGCGCACTAGCTGCCAATATAGCAAACCCTGTTTCGGTTGATGATTTACCAAAGCTTAAAGGCGAATTAACGCTTTATTTAGGCCGTGGCGAAGGTGGTTTGTATGAAAACGTATTACAAGCAATCCAGAAAAAAAATCCCGACTTTAAATTAGGCATACGCCGAGGTCCAACAGCTGCACTTGCAAATACAATCGTAGCCGAGGCCAAGGCTGGTGTTAAACGTGCCGATATTTTTTGGGCGGTAGATTCCGGTGCCATTGGTTTAGTGACCGATGCAGGCCTTGCTCAAACAATTCCAACTGATTTATCAGATCAATTACAGCCACAATTTAGGTATAAAGAATGGGCACCTGTTACAGGTCGTATTCGTACATTGCCTTATAACACGTCGCGTTTAACTAAAGAGCAAATACCTACAAGTATTATGGAAATTGCCGACAGCGACTTAAGCATTGGTTGGGCGCCCGCTTATGCGTCTTTTCAATCGTTTGTTACCGCTATGCGTATTTTAGAAGGTGATGACAAAACAGCTAAGTGGCTAAAAAAAGTTAAAAAACGTTCTAAAACCTACGCCGGTGAACTTGGTGTAGTTATGGGTGTTGAACGCGGTGAAGTAGATATTGGCTTTGCTAATCACTACTACACACTACGCCTTAAGTCGGGTAAACCCGATGCAAAACTCGATTTAGCCTTTACCCAAAATGATGCAGGTTGTTTAGTTAACGCATCGGGTGTGCTTGCTTTGAATGACGATCCACTTGCTACTAACTTTATGCGTTATTTACTCAGTAAAGAAGTGCAAGGTTATTTGGCAACTGAAGCTTACGAAATTCCGTTAATCAATAATATTAGCCAACCAGAGGGATTACCTTCACTTGCTGATATTTCACCGCCTAAAATAGATTTAACCCAACTGGCAGATTTACGACCTACCATCGATTTGATGAGAAATAACGGCGTTTTATAATGCGACTACCCGCTTCTTACCCAATGGCGCTGCTTGCTGCGCTCATTACGCTTACCCCTGTTTTTATATTAATGGTGCTTGCTAGTGATGCCAGTTCCGTTTTTGATAGTCATAATTTAAAAATTTTAGGTAATACCTTAGCCCTAATGGGGTTAACGGTTTTAGGCTCCATTTTAATTGGTGTGCCACTGGCCTTTATTAGTGCGTATGTGCATTTACCATTTAAAAAACTATGGCTGGTATTTTTTGCAGCGCCTTTAGCTGTTCCCAGTTATATAGGTGCGTTTACCTTGTACGCGGCCTTTGGTCCGGGCGGCGAAATAAACACGTTAACCGGTATAGAAACCCCTTCTATGTATGGTTTAACGGGCGCCGCCATTGTAATGACCTTATACACATTTCCATTTGTAATGATGACCACTCGCTCGTCCTTACTAAGCCTTGATGCAAGTATGGTTAACGCCGCGCGTACGCTGGGTATGTCGATGACCCAAAGCATATTTAAAGTCATATTACCGCGTGTAGTAAACGGCATAGCCGCAGGCTCATTGCTGGTAGCGCTTTATACGTTGTCAGACTTTGGTACACCCGCAATGATGCGTTTAGATACATTTACCCGTGTTATATACGTTGAATACAACGCCTTTGCGTTAGGCCGTGCAGCCATGCTCTCATTACAATTGATGGTGATTGTTGGCTTTTTGTTATTAATAGAATCGCAAATAAAAACAGATAGCGAAAAACAAGGTCGCCCACTTATTTTGTTTCCAAGCAAATGGCAGCTAAGCGCCATTTTTGCTACCTTTGCGCCAGTGTTACTATTAGCTATTGGCTTACCGCTTGCGATATTTTCGTTGTGGTTAGCTCGCGATGGCTTTACCTCGTTCGACTTTAATATTGCATGGAACTCAGCGTATGCATCAGCTATTGCCGCTGTTGTTGCCGTAATTGTAGCCGTGCCCGTTGCCCATGCAGCATTAAGTGGCAAAGCTGGTAAGGTAATGGAACGCGTTACTTATTTTGGATTTGGTATACCGGGTATAGTTATGGGCACAGCCCTTGTTTATGGTGGTTTGCAGCTTCCCTTTTTATACCAAACGCTCGCATTATTAATTATTGCTTATATGCTTCGTTTTTTACCGCTGGCGGTAGGCTCAGTTCGAACTAGCACCGAGCATTTAGATCCTAGTTTAGTAAAATCTGCTCGCGTACTGGGTGCAAGCCCGCGTGAAGTATTTACCCGAATTACGTTACCACTGACTATGCGCGGTATAATTGCCGGTGCAGCACTGGTATTTTTAGAGTCGATGCGCGAACTAGAAGCCACCCTATTGCTCGGCCCTACTGGGTTTGAAACCCTCTCTACCTATTTATGGCGTGTTTACGAAGCGGGTTATTTTGGCCGTGCCGCTATACCAGGGTTATTGTTAGTAGTGATTTCTGCGTGCGCGTTAGCTATTATGCTCTCAGGCGAAAAACGCAACCAGTTAGAACATTAAGGATTTAAAAACACATGCTATCTGTAAGTCAGTTGTCTATAGATTACGGCAGTAACCGCGTAGTAAACAATTTAAACTTTTCGCTAGGCGAAAGTGAAATCCTTATGCTTGTTGGCCCTACGGGTTGTGGCAAGAGTACTATTTTACAAGCGCTTGCAGGTCTTATTCCTATTAGCGAAGGCGAAATAAACGTAGCTAAGTGGCGTGCAACGCCAAAGTTAAACGTGCCGCCAGAAAAGCGTAGCGTAGGTATGGTGTTTCAAGACTTTGCATTATTCCCGCATTTAACCGTTGAGCAAAATATTTGCTTTAGGCTAAAAGATACTGCTCCTGCCGAGTATTGGATAAACTTACTTGGACTTACTGATTTTAGAAATAAAAAGCCAGCAACGCTTTCAGGCGGTCAAAAGCAACGTGTTGCCCTTGCGCGCACGCTTGCCCACCAGCCTGACTTTGTATTACTAGATGAGCCACTTTCTAACCTTGATGCCGCATTAAAAGATATGTTGCGCTGGGATATAAGAAACGCACTTAAAGATGCTGGCGTTCCCGCAATTTGGGTAACGCACGACCAAGAAGAAGCACTTTCTGTTGGAGATCGTGTTGGCGTTTTAAAAGGCGGTGAAATTCAGCAAATTGATACACCCGAGCGCTGTTTTAGTACGCCTAACAATCGTTTTGTAGCCCGCTTTTTAGGTGAAGCCAGCTTTATTGCTGGTAACTTTGAAAACGGACAAGCTACTACCTCAATTGGTAATGCCCCAGCCCACGGCGTTGACTGTGAAAGTGGCGATGTTGATGTACTGCTTAGGCCAGACGATGTATTACTTGTACAAAGTAGCGTTAGTAATAACGGTGAAGTTGTATGGGTACGATTTGAAGGTGGCAGCCGTTTGTGTGCTGTAAAACTTGCGTGCTCTACTATTGTAACTAGCCGAGTGAGCCATGAAGTTGTGGTAAACCCTGGTGATGCCGTACATGTATCATTAAGTACATCGCACCCGCTAGCGGTTTATAAACAAAAAGCTTAACTACCTTGTTACTTACATAAACCAAAAAGCCCATATATATGGGCTTTTTAATAGGTATTACTATATATGTTACTAACTAAACTTTAAGTACTACCACTCAAACATGTAGGCCATTTTACTTATTGTTTTAAGCGGGACATTATGAGAGTTACGTTTAGCATATAAATGCTGCATTGACTTGTCTTTCACTTCACCCACTATCACTTCTTTTACTTGATAGCCTAAAGCAATAGCGGCTTGCGAGTACGCTATAAATTCCCACTTTTTAATATTGGTATTATCTACAATTACTAATGGCATATTTTGAGCAAGTGCATTTATAAAACGCGCTAAGTTTAAATTATGAAATTGCGACAATTTAAATTTATCGAAATGATATTCGCCCTGCTCGTTAATAAAGTAATCATCAGTTGAGCAGATTAGGTATTGGCTTTCGTCAACTCCACCTAATTCGTCAGCAAGGCTTTGCGCATAATAAGACTTACCACTTCCTGGTAGTCCTCGTAAAATAAAAACTTGTTTCATAGCATCGATTTTTTAAGTGTGAATAAATATTAATTTAATTTGTGTGTTAATAATGCCACAAAATCATTAAATTTAAGAGTAACAAATAACAATAGTGGCAATTAAACGCTAAAAACTGTTTAAAAATAAACCGCATGCATAAAAAGTTTTAAAGAGTTGCCCACAATAGTTTTTTTATTTAACTTTACTAGGTAAGATACAGGGTTCAAGTGCAGCGCCGTTTATGTGCAATTTATGCCACAGTGCTGCGCACAGTTAAAATAAAATAGTTAGGCAACTTATATCATTGGAGTGAAGATGAGCCATTTAGCGATTTCAGAGCTATTAAAAGGCAATGTTGCGGTAGACAGCCAAGTAACAATTAAAGGCTGGATCCGTACTCGCCGCGATTCAAAAGCAGGAATTTCATTTTTAGCCGTTCATGACGGTTCGTGTTTTGATCCTATTCAAGCGGTAGTTCCTAATTCACTGAATAATTATGATGAAGTTACTAGCTTAACAGCCGGTTGTTCTGTGTCGGTTACTGGTGTTTTAGTACAATCTGCTGGCCAAGGTCAGTCTTTCGAAATTCAAGCTAATACTGTAACTGTATTGGGTTGGGTAGAAAACCCAGATTCTTACCCAATGTCGGCAAAGCGCCATAGCATTGAGTACTTACGTGAGCACGCTCACCTTCGCCCTCGTACAAATATGATTGGCGCGGTAACACGTGTACGTAACTGTTTAGCACAAGCTATTCACCGTTTTTACCACGAGCAAGGCTTTTACTGGATCAGCACGCCAATCATTACGGCAAGTGACTGTGAAGGCGCTGGCGAAATGTTCCGTGTATCAACGCTTGATATGCAAAACTTACCGCTTACAGACAAAGGCGAAGTTGATTACAGCGAAGATTTCTTCGGTAAAGAAGCATTCCTTACTGTATCTGGCCAGTTAAACGGCGAGACTTACGCGTCTGCAATGTCTAAAATTTACACGTTTGGTCCTACGTTCCGTGCAGAGAATTCAAATACATCTCGCCACCTTGCAGAATTTTGGATGGTAGAACCTGAAGTAGCATTTGCTGATTTAGAAGATATCGCAAAACTTGCTGAAAACATGCTTAAGTATGTATTTAAAGCTGTACTTGAAGAGCGCCGTGATGACATGGAATTTTTTGCACAACGTGTAGAAAAAACTGCAATTACGCGTTTAGAAGAGTTTGTAGATAAAGACTTCGCACAAGTTGATTACACCGATGCTGTAGAAATTCTTAAAACGTGTGGTAAAAAGTTTGAGTACGCTGTTGAATGGGGTGTAGATTTACAATCTGAGCATGAGCGTTACTTAGCAGAAGAACACTTTAAAGCACCTGTAGTTATTAAAAACTACCCGCGCGATATTAAAGCATTTTACATGCGCCAAAACGAAGACGGTAAAACCGTTGCCGCTATGGACGTAGTAGCGCCTGGTATTGGTGAGATCATTGGTGGTTCACAACGTGAAGAACGCCTTGATGTACTTGATGCTCGCCTTGAAGAAATGGGCTTAAACAAAGAAGACTACAGCTGGTACCGCGATTTACGTAAATACGGTAGCGTGCCGCATTCAGGCTTTGGTTTAGGCTTTGAGCGCTTAGTTGCTTATGTAACAGGTATGGGCAACGTACGTGACGTTATTGCCTTCCCTCGTACTAAAGGCAGCGCAACTTACTAATACTAAGTAAGCTGTTTATAAATACTAAAAACCAGCCAATTGGCTGGTTTTTTTGTGCCTTTAATTTACCGTATAAAAAAGCCGCAGCACTCAAAGAGCACCACGGCTTTCAACCAGAATAAATTTAAATTAGATGTTATAAAGCATTTTCTAGCTGTGGCAGTACTTCAAATAAGTCAGCCACTAAACCGTAATCAGCAACTTGAAAAATAGGTGCGTCTGGGTCTTTATTAATTGCGACAATTACTTTTGAGTCTTTCATACCGGCTAAATGCTGTATAGCACCGCTAATACCTACTGCAATATATAAGTTAGGCGCTACAATTTTACCTGTTTGCCCTACTTGCATATCATTAGGTACAAAGCCAGCGTCAACTGCGGCGCGCGATGCACCAATGGCTGCACCTAGTTTATCGGCAATGCCATTAAGTAGTGCGAAGTTTTCACCATTTTGCATACCACGACCACCTGATATAACAACGGTGGCTGCTGTAAGCTCTGGGCGTTCTGATTCGGTTTGTTCAACACTTACAAAGCTACTTAATTGCGAATCAGATACTGTATCAATGCTTGTTACAGTGGCTGCTGATTGCTCGCCTTGCAAATCAAAGCTACTTGCACGCACGGTAATTACTTTTTTGCTATCGAGTGACTTAACCGTTGCGATTGCATTACCTGCATAAATAGGACGTTTAAATGTGTCTGCGTCCACTACTGCGATAATTTCAGAAATTTGTGCAACATCTAATAACGCAGCAACACGTGGCATAAAGTTTTTGCCCGTTGTAGTGGCACTTGCAACAATATGGCTGTAGCTGTCGCTAAGCGATAAAACTAAATCTGTCATGCTCTCAGCTAACTGATGCTCATACACGCTGTTATCGGCAACTAAAACATTAGCTACGCCATCAATGCTAGCAATTTGTAAGCTCATTGCACTTAAGCTTTTGCCTGCAATGAGTACATCAACAGGAAAACCCATTTTTACTGCCGCGTTAATTGTTTTTGAGGTTTCTGGTTTTAAGGCACCGTTGTCGTGCTCTGCAATTACGAGTGTTTTCATTTAAATCACCTTTGCCTCTGTTTTTAATTTTTCTACAAGCTGAGCAACGTCTTCAACAATAATTCCTGCGGTGCGTTTAGCTGGCTCTTCTACACTCACTAATTGAATGCGCGGTGTTAAATCAACACCAAGCGAATCTGCAGCTATTACTTCAAGCGGCTTACGTTTGGCTTTCATAATATTTGGCAGTGATGCGTAACGAGGCTCGTTTAAGCGTAAATCAGTTGTAACAACCGCTGGCAAGTTAAGTGCTACCGTTTGCAGGCCGCCATCAACTTCACGGGTTACGTTTACTTTGCCATTTTCAATAACAACCTTTGATGCAAACGTACCTTGGCCACGTTTAGTTAAAGCCGCTAACATTTGACCTGTTTGGTTGTTATCTGAGTCAATTGACTGTTTACCTAAAATAACCAGCTCTGGTGATTCTTGTTCTACAATTTTGGCAAGAAGTTTTGCAATATGAAGTGACTCGAGCTTTTCATCGGTTTCGATGTGAATGGCTTTGTCGGCGCCAAGCGCTAGTGCGGTGCGTAATTGCTCTTGCGATGCTTTTGGACCAATTGTAACAGCAACAACTTCGCTTGCAGTACCAGCTTCTTTAAGGCGGATTGCTTCTTCTATGGCAATTTCACAAAACGGATTCATTGCCATTTTTACGTTAGTTAAATCAACGTCGCTTTTATCACTTTTAACGCGTGCTTTTACGTTGTAATCAATCACTCTTTTTATTGGTACGAGAACTTTCATAGGAACTCCATAATTATTTAAACCTACAAGGTAACGTGCACGTCAACCTATTTATTTTATGAAATTAGACTACTTCCTGTTGACGTAAACGTCAACCTAAAATAACCTTTAACTATTCACAGTCTGTAACGTTTAATTTGCAAGGTTAATAATAGGCTGTACACCTTATTTAAATGTGTAGTAAACATTCGAATAAGTCCGTCATAGATAAAGAGGTTAATATGGTCGAACGTGAAACCATGGAATTTGATGTAGTTATTGTTGGTGCAGGCCCTGCAGGGCTTTCAAGTGCAATTAAACTCGCGCAACTAGCACAAGAAAAACAACAAGAGTGCATGATCTGCGTCGTCGAAAAAAGCTCTGAAGTGGGCGCACATGTACTCTCTGGTGCAGTTTTTGAAACCAAAGCTTTGGATGAATTACTACCAAATTGGCAAGAACTGGGCGCCCCTGTTACGACAAAAGTAACTAACGATGAAATTTATTGGTTTAATAACGAACAAAAAGCGACATCAATACCCCACTTTGCAACGCCTAAAACATTTCATAATGACGGTAACTACATTGTGTCTATGGGTAACGTATGTCGATGGCTTGCTGAGCAAGCCGAAGCGTTAGGTGTAGAGATATTTCCAGGATTTAGTGCTCACTCTTTAATCATTGAAGATAAAGCAGTGAAAGGCATTGTTACTGGCGATATGGGAGTAGATAAAGACGGCAATGAAAAAGACGGTTACATGCCCGGAATGGAGCTTCGTGCAAAATACACTATTTTTGCAGAAGGCTGCCGAGGTCATTTAGGTAAGCAGCTAATTAATGAGTTTGCGCTTGATGCAGATTCATCGCCACAGCATTACGGTTTAGGCCTTAAAGAAATTTGGCAAATAGATGAAAGTAAACATGAGCTAGGTAAAGTTGTTCATGGTACAGGTTGGCCACTAAGTGGTGACACGAATGGTGGTGCATTTATGTATCACAGCGACAATAACCAAATAGTTGTTGGTTTAATTGTTGATTTAAATTACTCAAATCCGCATTTAAGTCCATTTGATGAATTTCAGCGCATGAAGCATCACCCTGTATTTAAAAGCGTACTTGAAGGCGGTGAACGTATTGCATACGGTGCACGTGCAATAGCCAAAGGCGGCTTACATTCATTACCAAAAATGCATTTTGCTGGTGGCTTAATAGTGGGTTGTGATGCAGGCACACTTAATTTTGCAAAAATTAAAGGTAATCATACCGCAATGAAATCGGGAATGATTGCCGCTGACGTTATTTTTGAAGCGCTGCAAAGTGAGTTAGCAAATACCGATTTAGCTAATTACCAAAAAGCCTTTGAGCAATCGTGGGCATATAAAGAGTTATATCAATCTCGTAACTTTGGCCCTGCAATGCACAAGCTGGGTAAGTTTGTAGGCGGAGCATACAACACGCTAGATCAAAACATTTTTAATGGCGGTTTACCGTTTACATTTAAAGATAATACGCCCGATCACTCTACCCTTGTTGATGCTAACGCCGCTGACAAAATAACGTACCCAAAGCCAGATGGACAATTAAGCTTTGATAAACTCTCGAGCGTGTTTTTATCAAATACAAATCACGAAGAATCACAGCCGTGCCATTTAAAGCTTAAAGATGCGTCGATACCTATCAACGTAAACTTAGTAAAATTTGATGAGCCTGCACAGCGCTACTGCCCAGCAGGTGTATACGAAGTGCAAGAAGTAGCAGGCAGTAAAGAGTTTGTTATAAACGCTCAAAACTGTGTGCACTGTAAAACCTGCGATATTAAAGACCCTAGTCAAAACATTACATGGGTAACGCCAGAAGGCGCTGGCGGGCCAAACTACCCTAATATGTAGCTAAATTATGCGCAGAGTGGCTAACTAAGCACATTTTTTAAATACAAATTATAAACATATCCTAAATTGCAGGGGCTTCGGCCCCTTTTTTACGTTATGCTTATGATAGTTTTAATAAATGTGAGTGTTAACTATGCCGTCGTCAAAAGTTGTTTTTCGTTTTTTAGCCGAGCCTACCGATGTAAATTTTGGTGGTAAAGTTCATGGTGGAGCCGTCATGAAATGGATTGACCAAGCTGGTTATGCATGTGCTGCTGGTTGGAGTGGTCATTATTGTGTAACGGTTTCGGTAGCGGGTGTTAAATTTAGACGCCCTATTCTCGTAGGTCAAATTGTAGAAGTAGAAGCTAAAATTGCCCATACGGGTAGAAGTAGCATGCAAATATTTATTCAAGTTAGATGTGGCGATCCTAAAACACAAAATATGGTTGAAACAAATCATTGTGTTATTAGTTTTATTGCAATGGATGAAACGGGCTACCCTATAGAAGTGCCTTCGTTTAAAGCTGTAACAGAAGAAGATATTAAATTAGAAAACTACGCTATAAAAATGAAAGAAATAGCAATTGAAACAGAAAACTTGCTTCATAAAGTTTAAATTCCAATTAACACTTTAGAAATGTACCTAATAGGTATGTAAAATACTCATAATGTTTTGTAAAACATGCAACTTTTCTTTGAAAGCAAAATCATCGAAAAGTTCATTTTGTTTGTAAAACAACCTAAATGTCATAATAACTAATACAAAAGTAGCTATTATGGCGTTTTAATACCCTCTTTTCAAATTGGCATGTTCGCTGCAACTAGTTAATTGTCGTTTGATAAATTTAATCAAACATTTAAATTATTTTAAAGGAGCTATTCAATGATTAAAACACTTTCTCTTTCTGCACTTGCTTTAGCAACAATGGGTTTTAACTCTGCAGCACACGCTGACATTTCTGATTTCGATTCTCCACGTATTTATACAGGTATTGGTTACGGTCAATATTCTTTTGAGTTTGAAGATAGCGACAACGACACTGACTTTGACGACGATGCACAAATGCTTAAAGGCTATGTTGGGGCACAATTTAACGAGTACTTGAGCTTAGAGCTTGCTTATCAAGATTTTGATGAAGTAAGTGATATTAGCAGTAAAGCTGAAGTTGATGGCGTATCGCTTGCCGCACGTTTAGGGTACCCAATAACAGAGAGCTTTTCAGTATATGCAAAAGGTGGTTGGCTTGAGTGGGATGCAGATTACACACAAGACTTACCAGTAGGTAGTGTATCAGCCTCTACAGATGGTGGTGATGCTTTTTACGGCGCAGGTATTGAATACGCACTTACAACAAATGTTCAATTTCGTTTAGAGTACGAACGTTATAAACTTGATGACGATATTGACCCAGATATGGATGTAGCATCTGTGTCAGTTCAGTACATGTTTTAATTAATATTCAACGTGTATATAAAAGGTAAGCTTAGGCTTACCTTTTTTGTTTTAGGCTCTTTTTAAATACATCAATATAAATCAATCAGTCTAATAAATAACTTTAAACCGTATGGTCTATAAGCAATAAACTTACTTACATTAATGCCATAAACGCTAAATACGGGTAGAATAGCGCTCTATTTTATTTGTACCCGAGTACTATGAGCGATTACACCATTTCGGCTATTGGCCACATTGAATCTCCTTATAAACAAAAGTTTGCTATACCTAGGCAACCTCGTTTAGTGCCACAAGCTAAAGCTAAGCTTATATTTGCCCCCGATTTTAATCGCGAAGAATTTGTACGCGGGCTCGATGAGTTTACTCATATATGGTTACTATTTCGTTTCCACGAAACAGCAGATAAAGGCTATTCAGCGATGGTACGCCCTCCTCGCTTAGGTGGTAATGAGCGAAAAGGCGTATTTGCAACGCGCGCTACATTTAGACCCAACGCCATTGGTATGAGCGCTGTAAAGCTTGAAGGTATTGAGTATAAAAATGGCCAGCTTAGTTTATTACTCGCTGGTATTGATTTACTTGATGGCACACCGATTATTGATATAAAACCGTATTTGCCGTACTCAGACTCTATGCCTGATGCCAGCGCTGGTTTTGCCGATACTCGTCCAGAAACCGAGATGACGGTTGAATTTAGCCCTCAAGCAATCGAGTTTATTAATGCACAAACCCAGTACCCAGACTTACAAGATTTTATAGCCAATGTATTAAAGCAAGATCCTCGCCCCGCATACAAAAAACAAAAAGAAGGTGAGCAAAGCTATGGGATGACTTTGTACAACTTTAATATTCGTTGGCAGGTTAATGACTCGCATAACGTAGTAACAAACATAGAAAAAAACTAAATAACTCACTTAGCGCTTTAGTGTAAAAGCATCCGCTGGTAAACTTAAGCTCTATTAAAAGAATATAATTACTCTATTTCGGAAAAAAAATGCGTACAAGCCAATATATACTCGCAACACTTAAAGAAACGCCATCAGATGCTGAAATCGTATCGCATCAGTTAATGCTTAGAGCCGGTATGATCCGTCGCGTCGCTTCGGGTTTATACACTTGGTTACCCTCTGGTTTACGCGTGCTACGTAAAGTAGAAAACATTGTACGTGAAGAAATGGACAAAGCTGGCGCCATTGAAATGCTAATGCCTGTAATTCAACCTGCTGATTTGTGGGAAGAGTCTGGCCGTTGGAATGAATTTGGTCCTGAGCTTATGCGCTTTACAGACCGCCATAACCGTACGTTTGCACTTGGCCCAACACACGAAGAAGTAATAACTGATTTCGTACGTAAAGAAATAAGCAGCTACAAGCAGCTACCCGTTACTTTATACCAAGTACAAACTAAAGTACGCGACGAACGTCGCCCTCGCTTTGGTGTTATGCGCGCCCGTGAATTTACAATGAAAGATGCCTACTCTTTTCACTTGAGTGAAGAATGTTTAGATGCAACTTATCAAGCAATGCACAAAGCATACTGTAATATTTTTGAGCGCTTAGGCCTTGATTACCGCCCTGTACTTGCAGATACAGGCTCTATTGGTGGTAGCTTGTCTCATGAGTTTCATGTACTTGCTGAATCGGGCGAAGATGCCATTGCATTTAGTGATGGCAGCGATTACGCCGCTAATATTGAAAAAGCAGAAGCGCTGGCACCAAGCGAGCCGCGCCCTGAAGCATCAAAAGAGCTTAAAGCGTTTCCTACTCCTGACGCTAAAACTATTAACGAACTTAAAAAACACTATGGTGTTAAACCACATCGCGGAGTTAAAACGTTAATTGTTTATGGTACGCCTGATGAAAACGAAGTACGTGGTTTAGTAGCCTTAGTACTGCGTGGCGATCACGAATTAAACGAGTTAAAAGCTGAAAAGCACCCATTAGTAGACTCTCCGCTTGAAATGGCAACAGAGGCAGATATTGTTGCTGCTATTGGTGCAAAACCAGGCTCATTAGGACCTGTTGGTCTTTCAATGCCTATTATTGTTGATAGAACAGCTAACATACTTGCTGATTTTGTTGCCGGTGCTAATAAAGACGACGAGCATTACAGCGGTATTAACTGGGATCGTGACGTAACTGATTACGACGTTGCTGATATTCGTAATATTGTTGAAGGCGATATGAGCCCATGTGGCCAAGGCGTTTTGCAAATTAAACGCGGTATTGAAGTGGGTCATATTTTTCAACTTGGCACTAAATACTCAGAAGCCATGAAAGCGGGTGTATTAAACGAAGGTGGTAAAAACCAAACCATGACGATGGGTTGTTACGGTATTGGTGTTTCACGTATTGTTGCTGCTGCTATTGAGCAGAACAACGATCAATACGGGATCATTTGGCCGAAATCAATCGCGCCATTCGACTTAGCAATTGTTCCTATGAACATGCACAAATCACATCGTATTCCTGATATTGCAAATAACCTTTACCAAGGTTTAAAAGACGCAGGTCTTGATGTGTTATTTGATGATCGTAAAGAGCGCCCTGGTGTTATGTTTAACGACATGGAGCTAATTGGTGTGCCATTTACACTGGTAATTGGTGAGCGTAACCTTGACGAAAACAAAGTTGAGCTTAAAAACCGCCGTACAGGTGAAAAGCTAATGATTGATATCGATACAGCAATTGATGCAATTAAAGCAGCTGTTAAAGGTTAAGCTAAAAATACTTATAAGTAATTTTAAAACCGCTTTTTAAAGGCGGTTTTTTTATATCTAAATTTTACATGTGTCATTTAGCTTTAGTATTACTGTCGTATGATTGTCATTTTCATTCCCTAAAGTATCTAATTATTACACTCGATAGTTTAGGGAATGAGAATGAGTAATGGCGCAAATACTGAGGAGCAACACTACCCTACTATTTGGATATCGGATGTTCATTTAGGTTACAAAGACTGTAAAGCCGATTACTTACTCGATTTTTTAAACTCAGTAGAATCTGACACTCTTTATTTAGTGGGTGACATTATTGATTTATGGTCAATGAAACGACAGTTTTATTGACCCCCTTCGCATTATCAAGTATTAAACTCTATACAAAAAAAAGCAGCTAACGGGACACGCGTTATTTATATTCCCGGTAATCATGACGAAACATTTAGAAACTATATAATACCAACCTGCATAAATCTCTGATCAATTTAACGAATTAAATTGCACTTATAACGTCGTTAAAAATTTTTTATTCAGAACAACTAGATACAAAAATTTTTGCCTAGTTTTAGCGTAATTTTCTTAACGTTAAATAGACCTCATATATAAGCAGATTGGTATAAATCAAACATTATTTGGTATTGAAATCCACCAGCAGTTTATTCACACCACTAAAGCTAATAAACGTTTTTTACTCGTACATGGCGATGACTTTGATTCTGCAACGCGCTACAACAAATTGATTAGTATAGCGGGTGATGCAGGGTACGACTTACTCTTGTTTTTAAATCGCTGGACCAATCATATACGTAAAATGTTTGGAGGTAATTACTACTCGCTCGCATCATTGATAAAAGCTCGCGTACACAAAGCACGTGAAGCGATTAAAGCTTTCGAAGATGCCGCAATTCATGAAGCTAAAAAACAAAACGTAGACGGTATTATTTGTGGACACATTCATCATCCCAAAATAAAAGTAGATGACGGAATTATGTATTGTAACGATGGGGACTGGATTGAGAGCTGTACGGCGCTGGTAGAGCAGCAAGATGGAAAAATTGAATTACTGCACTGCTCAGATACACAAACCGTACTCGATAGCGCCGACATAACAAAGTTAAATATATCAACTGATACTAAACCAAAAAAATCAGCTACATAAGCAGCTGATTCTCATTTTATGGTGTTTAACTTTGCCAAGTGATTAACTTAGCCAGGTGATTAACTTATCTTTTAGCGTTACTGGCTTGATTGGTTTAGTAATATAGTCGTTCATGCCTGCAGTTAAACAGCGCTCTCTATCACCTTCCATCGCACTTGCTGTCATCGCAATAATAGGTATGTAAGTGTAGTCTACCCCGGCCTTAGCATTTCTTATTTCACTTGTTGTATCGTAGCCATTTAAATTAGGCATTTGGCAATCCATTAAAATAACATCAAAAGCTTGCTCTGTGTTTTCTCTCAGTGCTTCTAATGCTTCTACACCGTCTGATGCACAGGTGATTTTTACTTTAGTGCGTTTTAAAATTGCCTTAGCTACTTCAATGTTTATCATATTATCGTCTACTAGTAATATATGATAAGCAGATAAATCAGGCTCTACTTGCTCTTCTGTTATGCCTTTAGGTGGCGCTATAATGCAGTCATTACTAGCACCAAATAAGCTGGCTAATTTATAGCTAAATTGATCTTGGGTAAGCGGTTTATTTAAAATATGACTACCTTCCGGTAACACCATTTTTGTTGGTTTGTCGGTCACCATGTCGCGTAAAATTAAGACGTACTTTTTATTAAACTGTTTACAGTGATCAATTAACGCATCAATTTGAGGGTGCTCATCATCAATTAACAATAAGTCAGCTTCAAACTCTTTATGCTCACTAAAGTAATCAAGCCTAACTATATTCTCAGCATTTACTTTACAGGTAAGTAGTAATAAATCGCATACGTTTTTATAAACGTTATCGCGCGCTATTAACGCCGCTACGTTAATGCTAGTAGCAAGCTCAATACCAGTATTTAGTTTTTTCTCTTGTGCTACGTGTAGCTCAACCGTTGCGGTAAACGTACTACCAGCGCCCTTTTCACTTATAACAGTAATATTACCACCCATTAGCTGAGCAAGTTTTTTACATATAGATAAGCCCAAGCCCGTACCACCAAAGTGGCGGGTTGTACTTGAGTCTTCTTGTGTAAACACTTCAAATAGTTTGTCTATGTTCTCTGGCGCTATACCAATACCCGTATCTTTTATTGTAAAGCTCATTAGTAGCTTTGAGTCGGTAATGTACTTAGAGCCAACAGTTAAACTCACTTCACCTCGGTGGGTAAATTTAAATGCATTATTAACTAAATTAATTAAAATTTGTTTAAGGCGATGGCTATCACCAATAACCATTCTGTCTATTACATCCTTAGTATCTAAAAATACTTCAAGACCTTTGCGCTGGCCCTGTAACGCTAAAGAGCTAATCATATCGCTACATACTGTAACAACATCAAATGTATGATTATCAATATCGAGCTTACCCGCTTCTATTTTAGAAAAATCGAGAATATCGTTAATCAGATTCATCAATGAGTTAGCACTGCTGTTGGCTAGCTTTAAGTAATGATATTGTTGTTCACTTAAACCATCTTCTTTGAGCATTTCAAGCATACCCAAAACGCCATTCATCGGTGTGCGTATTTCGTGAGATATATTTGCTACAAAATCACTTTTTGCTTGGCTAGCTGCTAATGCTTGGTCAATTGCGCGCTCTAACTCAATAGTCCTTTGTGATACTTTTAGCTCTAAAGTGCTATTTAATCCTTCAAGCTCTGATTGAGTATTTTTTAATGAGCTAATATTTCTCAAAATGGCCGCAACTTGGTAACGGTTATTGTAAACATCAAAAATACTGCTTAGCGTAATTGAAAAATATTGTTTGTTGCCATAACCATCTGTGTAGATAGCTTCAAATGGCATTTTTGATCCGTTTGAAATAGTCTCTTCAATACAATTATTGTCAGCGTCATTTAAATTAAACAACGAAACAAAATCAGGACTATTACCAGTAATTGAAGTACTAAAAATCTCTTTAGCTGTATTATTAAAGTGTACAACCTGACCGTTTTGCTCAATTGTAAAAATAGCATCGAGCGAATTTTCAATTACTTTGCTATTTTGCTCTTTTAAAGAATGTATTAGCAATTTACGATTTATAAAGCGTTGGTATAAAAAGGCGATAACTAAAAATATACCAAAAAACATGACCAGCATAACAATAAAGTTTTGACGTCTTTCATTCACTTTTTCAAACAATGTTTCTGAATTGACACTTACAGCAAGATCTAAAGGTAACATGGCAATATCACTATCAAACGAAATACGCTTTTTTAATGTATAAGCAATTGGATAATTACTTACCGGTAAAGTACCTTGCTCTGCCATTGTAGTGTCAGTTGTAAACTCTTCAGCCCACGTTTTAGCTTTATTAAATTCAAAACCAAAGCGTAGTTGAGGGTTTGGATGATATAAAAATTCACCTTCATTGTTCATAAGGTAGATTTGTATTCCTTGAGGAGATTCTACCGTTAAGCTTTTTATTAATTTATCTGCAAAGTAGTTAGTGACTAATATTGCAAATATTTTATTTTTTTCATCAAAAACTGGCTTAGCTACACGAAAAGTACTGATGTAAGGTTCTTGTATTTGTCCATTTTCACGATTGTAGTTAATTGGTGAAATATAAACACTTTTCTTATCAAGCATACTCGCTTTGATTATGTAGTCGCGTTGGCCTTTCTGTTGTAATTGCAGGCCTTGTAAGCGATTAATCTCTCCGAGTTGATTTCTATCAACCCTGACAACCTCTTGACCACCATCTTCGAGCGTAATATAGCGGGCTTGCAATATACTGTCATCAGTTTGCATAAAGCCTGTAAATATACTTGCTAAGCGCTCTTGCCAAATATCAATAGGTGTTCCAAGAATTGGATCAATGAGTTTATTTTCTTTTGCGCGAGTAATACCTTGAATAGGAGGCGTTGCATCTAAAAAGCGGATTGCGGTAACACTATCTTTAAGGTGTTTTTTTAGTGAAAGGCTTTTTGTTTCAAGCTCACGCTTTAACTCTATTTGAGCTGAATGGTAAACATCACTTCTTACTTTTTGATCGAACAGGTATAGAGAAGGCAAAGCTATAAGAACAAATATTATTGTTGCAACTAGCATTAGTCTATTATTTTTTGTCACATTCAAAAAATTATTCCTTTTTAACATTTACCTTCACCATAAATTTTTATTGTTATTAGTATAGAGCATTAAAGTAAAAAATGGACCCTCTAACTAATTAGTTATCGTTATAATTTTTATAATAAAAAGACTAAATCATTAGTTTTTTTAAAGCGAACTTCTTATATGAATTATAAATGAATAAGAGCGATAATATTGCTAGATATAATTTATAAAAGAACTGGTTTCATGATTGATCGGTTTAAAATATAAAAGGTAGCAATTGCTACCTTTTATGAGTTTTTAGGTCACTAAGTATATATTATCTAAATAATACATCTTCTCGATTAAACCATTTAACGCAAAATGCCAGTAGCCCAGCTGCAATGATTGCTGTTGCTAAAAATATTAAGCCTACAAAGGTGTAATCAACTGTCCCTTTTACTATTTCTTTAATTGCTAATGCTACGTTTGTAACAGGAATGAATGCTGTTTTAGCAGTAAGCTCCATATTTGGCATTATTGAAATAATAATAGGGAAAAACACGCCCATGCTAAGTGGGGCCATATAATTTTGTGCTTCTTTAAACGTACGTGCGTAGATAGATATAGCCAAGGCTAAAGCCGAAAATATAGCTGCAACAGGTAATAGCAGTACAAATATCATCAGTAAATCGGTTACCGCTAATGTACTAAATGCCGCTTTAATAAAATCAAGATCAGCAAATGCTAATGCCAGTGCTATCCAACAGCCCATACTTAAGACCGTTATGGTTGTGGAGGCAATGGATGTAGTTAACAAGGTTATAAACTTACCAAGCACGAGCTCTGTACGCGTAATAGGTGTAAGCAGAAGTGTTTCTAGTGTGCCACGTTCTTTTTCGCCTGCGCCTAAATCAATAGCCGGATAAGTTGCTCCCATTAATACCAGTGGAATTAGTAAGTAAGGTAGGAAGCCGCCAATTTTTTCGCCTAGATTTTCACGTTTATCGGCTGTATCTACTTTTATTACTTCAATTGGGTTAAGAATAGATTTTTGAACAGACTCTTCAATACCAAAACTGATTAGCTTTTGAGTTTGCAGCACGTCACTGTATTCTTTTGCGAGCTCTTTAACGCGTTCGAATAAAAAGTTGATAGATTTTGAATCGTTAAACACAACCTGCCACTGGCTTTGTTCACCGCTATCTAAAGTTTGCTCAGCATGGCTTGGTAAATAAATACCCATATCAATATCGCCAGCTATAACGCCTGCTTTAAGCTCTTCAATGTTATTAAAGGTTTTAGCACCTTTATAAAGCTCAAAACTTTTGTGATAAAACACTTTGTCAGTAAATTCTTGTGCGTATTCACCGTTAATAATAGCGTATGTATTTACTTTTTGTTCTGCGTCCATTGCTGCTTGTGAGCTTATAAATGCCATTACGGCAAACAATAATGGAAATATAGCAACAGGTAGCGCTACAACAAACAGTAGCGTTTTTTTATCGCGAAGGAGTTCTCTTAATTCCTTTTTAAATACTTCAAACATCATGTTTCTCCGTTAATATATTCATAAAGGCTTGGTTTAGCTCTTCGCTATTACCTGCTTGTTTAAATTCTTCTACTGTCCCGTCAAAGCAGCTAACGCCTTCGTTAATTACAGCAACTCGGTCACATAAAAGTGCAACTTCATCTAAATGATGGGTAGAAAAAATAACAGGTGTACCTTGCGCCTTTAAGCCTTTAATAAATTGAATAACGGTTTGAGTTGTCATTATATCGAGCCCAGTTGTTGGCTCATCGAGCACCACTACTGCTGGGCGATGTACAACAGCACGCGCTATATTAGCTTTTTGCTTCATACCAGTTGATAGGTTTTCAGCACGTTTATCAATAAACTTATGCATATCAAGCAATGTGAATAGCTCATCACAACGCGATGCAATATCGTTTTTGCTCATACCGTGAAGCTTTGCAAAATATTCTATGTTTTCTTTTACCGTTAAGCGACCATACAAACCGGTTGAACCTGATAAAAAACCGATAGACTTACGCCCTAATAACGGTTTTTTTACAATGTCGTTTCCAGCAATTGTTATTGAACCTTCATCTGGCTTTAATGCGGTTGAAATCATTCTAAGTGTTGTTGTTTTACCTGCGCCATTGGGTCCTAGTAATCCAAGTACCTCACCCTTCGCGCAGCTAAAGCTGACGTCTCTTACTGAGTGAAAATAGTCTTTATCTTCACGAGGATCGATGTCATCTATTTTATTTTTTTTGTGATCTTTAGTTAGCTTAAATTTCTTTTTAAGCCCAGCAACTTCTATCATATTCGTATCCTTCGTTTCGCTCTAAAATAATCTGTATTGTTATAAAAAGAGTCGTCTTTGTTTTCATCATGCCAGCCAGGCACGCCTAATAAAGGCAGTGGTGAAAGCTGTTTGTTATCGGCTAAGCAGTTATCTATTTTAATCATCTCATAAAGGGCTTGGTCTAGGTACTGATATTGCGTTACTAAATCTTTACAAAATATTTCATCTGGTACACAAACAAACAATGCTTTACCCGTTAAACCTATATACGGTTTGGTGAGCATTTCATAATTAGCATGGCCAAACATAAACGCTTTAATGCTTTTTCCCCATTCGCTTTTATGCTCAACAAATGCTGTTTTCCATTGGTGATCGCGAAGCAACTCTTGCCATTTAGTATCGCTTATAGCCAGTACAACACCACACTCATCAAAGAGCGTTAATGCATTACGATGTTTGGTACGCTTTTGCAAACCATGCTCAGCTATATCTTGTACATGTCGCTGGTTTATAAGGGCTTTAGTTTTAGGAAATAAACACCAAATAAAGCCACCAAACAAGTCATGCCAATTTTTGCTTCGTGTAGGTACAACGCCGGTTTCAAAAATAACTTGTTCATAATAACGATCGCCAAAATCTACCTTTGCATCATCTTCAAAAGTAATAGGAATATTATTCGCATTAATAGCGTTTAAAAATGGAGTAAACCACTGCGGCGCAGGCCAATCTGTTAGTTCGTTAACTTTAAACAGCTCACGTAAGTGCGAAAATGCACCGGTTTCTAAACTGCTGATTTGCCACTGCTCGGGGGGAGTAAAACGCTTCATTTAAACCTTTAACAATTTATGCCTATAATTTACGAGAAGTTTACCGCAAAAACTGGTTCTACTTAATAGAAGTTAATATACTAATCACAACTTAAAACAAGAAAAGAGCTGACATGAAACATTATTTCTCTCTCACACTCCTTGCCACTGCTGTTTTAGCAGGCTGTGCAACAACAAGTATTACGCCTACTGATGTAACCAATGGTTATAACAGTATTCAAGCTGATGAACTGGCTAAACATGTAAAAGTACTCGCTTCTGACGAATTTGGTGGCCGTGCTCCTTCATCGCCTGGCGAAAAGCTAACGCTTGATTATTTAACTGCGCAGTTTAAAGCTTTAGGTTTGGCTCCTGGTAATGGCGACAGTTACTTACAAGAAGTGCCATTGGTTTCACTTGAAGCAGATTCGAACATGGTGCTTAGTATTGGTGGTAAAGACTATCAATATAAAAAAGATATGGTTATGGGCAGTAGCCGCATAAGCGCACAAGAAGGCATAGAAAACTCTGAACTTGTATTTGTGGGTTATGGCGTTAATGCACCTGAATACAACTGGAATGACTACGAAGGCTTAGACGTTAAAGGAAAAACAGTGGTAATGCTAGTTAACGATCCGGGCTTTGCAACAAAAGATCCCGCTTTATTTACTGGCGATGCGATGACCTATTATGGTCGTTGGACATACAAATACGAAGAAGCGAGTCGCCAAGGTGCCGCTGGTGCAATTATTATTCATGAAACAGCACCTGCATCTTACCCGTGGTCGGTTGTTGAAAACTCTTGGAGCGGCGAGCAGTTTGGTTTTCAAAAAGAAAACAACAATATGGACCGTGTTGCAGTTGAAGGCTGGGTTACAACTGACGTAGCAAATGAACTTTTTGCTAAAGCCGGTTTAGATTTTGATACTGTGAAAGTAAACGCAGCTAAAGGTGCTTATCACGTTGATATGGGTGACTTAACTGCGTCTGTTAGTATTAAAAACACGATTAAAAAATCAGTGTCGTACAACTTTATTGCTACTTTACCAGGAAGTGAGCAACCAGATGAGCATGTTATTTACTCAGCTCACTGGGATCACTTAGGTACAGATAAAACGCGTAAAGGCGATCAAATTTATAACGGTGCTCACGACAACGCAACTGGCACAGCCGGGCTAATTGAAGTAGCCGAAGCTTTTACTAAATTACCTAAGCATCCTAACCGCTCAATGACCTTTTTAGCGGTAACTGCTGAAGAGCAAGGTTTATTAGGCTCTAAGTACTATGCAGCTAATCCAGTCATTGCAGCTAATAAAACAGTGGCTAACATAAACATGGATAGCTTAAATTTATTAGGCAAAGTAAAAGACATGAATGTGGTTGGTATTGGTAAATCACAAATGGATGAGTTTTTAGAAACTGCGGCTAAAGAGCAAGGCAGAACAATATCTGGCGATCCTAAACCGTCATCTGGTGGCTATTACCGCTCTGATCACTTTGCATTTGCTAACATGGGTATTCCAGCCATGTACGCAGGTGGCGGTACTGTTGCTGCTGATGAAGAAACAGCTAACTACCGTAAACGTATGAGCTTAGTACTTCGCGGTTGTTACCATCAACCATGTGACCGTTACCGCGATGAATGGGATTTATCTGGTGCGGTTCAAGACTTGCAGTTATTTTATAAAGTAGGTTTTGATATTTCTGAGCAAGAGCAATGGCCAACATGGAATGCAAATTCAGAATTTCAACGCAAGTAGCCCTATTTAATCACAGTCTTAAATTCAAGTTTAAAGCGACTTGAGTTTAGCTATCGAAAAACTCAAACAGAGTAATCGATTTAAATAGATGCAAATGATATTGATTATCATTCAATTAAAATATACAGTGTGACCTAGTTAATTTATTAGGTCGCATTGTATGATTTCACTCCCTCACATTGGTTTTATTACTCCTGCCTCAAAACGATTTTTGAGCCAAAATAAACGCTTACTGCTGCCTTTATTTATTTTAACTTGCCTTGCAATACCGCAATTACGCGAAATAACAATGACCGCACTGAGAGATGCCTTTTTTCAGGTGAGTGTATTTGTTGCTGCAACCCTTTTAATTTATTACTACGCTATAGAACACTTACCTCAATTAGAGCTTAGTTATTTAAGCGCAAAATCACCGGTTCTAGAAATAAGCTTTGCCGCTATTTTAGGGGCATTACCAGGCTGTGGTGGTGCAATTATTGTGGTAACTCAATTTACAAAAGGCCAAGCAAGCTTTGGTGCTATTGTTGCCGTATTAACAGCCACAATGGGCGATGCTGCATTTTTATTACTTGCTACGCGCCCTACTGAAGGCTTGTTAATTATGGGAATAGGGTTAGCTGTTGGTACATTTAGTGGTTTACTGCTTAATGCAATTCACAAAAGTGATTTTTTACGCCCTACAGCGCAAGAACAAAAGCACCAAATCAAAATACTCTCAACTAATATTATTAAAATCAGTAAACCTGTGTGGATGATAGCAATTATCCCAAGCCTTATTATTGCCTTTTTAATCGCCTTTAATATTGATTTTAGTCAGTTTGGTAAGTACACAAATACAACTATTAGTATTTTTGGCGCTGTTATGGCTTTATTTATTGTTAGTATTTGGGCACTTTCGTCAAGAGGTGAAAGCTATCAAGAAGTAACGTCAGAAGACGATGCATGTAACCCCACCTCTAAAATAATAAAAGTATTACAAGATACCCATTTTGTAACGGCATGGGTTGTAGCCTCTTTTATGCTATTTGAGATTTTGGTTAACATTGCAGGACTTGATTTAAAAACGTGGTTTGTACATTACGCCTATTTAGCCCCATTAATTGCAGTGCTTATTGGATTTTTACCCGGCTGTGGCCCGCAAATAATTGTTACAACGCTTTATATTCAAGGCATTATTCCCTTTAGTGCTTTAGCAGGAAACGCAATTTCTAACGATGGTGATGCGTTATTTCCAGCAATAGCAATGGCGCCCAAAGCTGCAGTTATAGCTACACTTTATACGTCTATTCCCGCATTAATAGTTGGTTATGGGTTGTATTTTTTTGCTGAAATTTAAAAGAATGAGAAATAAAAAAACAAAAAAGCTCAGCAATTGCTGAGCTTTTAACATGTTAAGTTATTCTTACTTATACAGTAGTTGGTTCTACTGCTAATTCTTTTGGATTTGGACCAAAATCGTTTTCACCCTGATGTGAATCCAATACGTAGAAAACCAGTAATACAATAGCACCAATTAAAGGGATCAATGCTATTAACTGCCACCAGCCTGAACGACCTGTGTCGTGTAAACGTCTAGCTGCGATACTTATCGATGGTATTAACATAGCTAAACTAAATAAAGTAGTAACTATAGGAGCTGTACCTATAACACCATCAACAACTGCGCATACAACGTAAAATATTGCATAAAAAAGTATGAACATCCAAAAGTCTTTACGACGTGTACGACCACTAAAATCTGTATAACGACGCATTGCTTCCATAAAGTATTCCATAAAATTTCCTTAGTGTTATTTTTTATATTCCCTAACGGGGTTAGTCTAATTACTTTTTAGTAACATTTGTATCTTAATTAAAAACAGCGCACATTAAAACAAAAAACCAGCTAAAAGCTGGTTTTTATCACATATTAGCAATTTAGCTATTAACTCATAGCCATCATCATTGCAGATGGGTTTTCTAGATACGATTTCCATAGGTTATTAAAGCGAGCAATAGTGCCGCCATCAATAACGCGATGATCGCCAGACCAACTCACTTGCATAATAGCTTTACTCACAACCTGCCCACTTTCGTCAAAACGCGGTAAATGCTGCAGTTTACCTAGCGCAACAATCGCCACTTCAGGCTTATTAATAATAGGGCTCGCAATAGTGCCACCAATAGCACCAATGTTAGAGATGCTAATTGTCCCACCTTTTAAATCATCGGGTGCAACACGGCCTTCTCGCGCTGAATGAGTTAAGCGGGTTAAATCATTTGCCACATCAACAATGCTTTTACTCTGGCACGATTTAATATTAGGCACTAACAAGCCAATTTTTGAATCAACCGCTATACCGATATTATGATCGTTATAATAGGTAAGCTCTGAGCATTCATCGTTCACTTTAGAATTAAGTACAGGGTACTCTTTCATTGCTAGCGAGAGTGCTTTTACAAAAAATGGCATCATGGTGAGCTTAACGCCTTGTGCTTTGTACTGCTCTTTTAAAGCGCTACGCAAAGCTATAAGCTGTGTTAAGTCTATTTCATCACTAAACGTAAAGTGCGGAATAGTTGAAACCGAAGCTACCATTTGCTTGGCCATGGCCGCTTTAATGCCTTTAATTTGCTCTACTCGTACGCCACCGCTTTGATTCTGTGTTTGGTTTTGTACTGCACTTTGAGAAGCATCGCTATTAAGCGGTGAAGTATCAATAGTATTTGGCACTTCGCCTTTTACAAACTCTTCAATATCTTGCTTGTAAATACGTCCATTTTTACCACTACCTGGTACGCACGTTAAATCAACATCTAGCTCACGTGCTTTACGACGAACCGCAGGTGATGCAACCGCTTTTTGATTGATAACTTTAGCAGCTTGCTGCGTTTTAACAGGGGCAACTTTTTCCGCGACAGCATTAGTTTGAGCCTTTACGACCGCTTGGTTTATATCAACATTTGGTTTTGCTGCACTGCCTGCAATTGTCATTTGAAACAACGGGCTATGTACTTTTGCTATTTCACCTTTCTGGTAATATAATTTTTTTACTGTGCCTGTATATTTTGCCGGAATTTGTACTAATGCTTTGTCGGTCATTACGTCACAAACCGCTTGGTCTTCTTCTATTTCGTCGCCTTCAGCAACTAACCAATCAACAATCTCACACTCAACAATACCTTCACCAATATCCGGTAATATAAAGTCCTCAACTACATCAGCTGCATCATGAGTTTTATTTTCAGCTTGTACTGGCTCTTGCACTACTTCATTGTTAGTGTTTTCACCTGCTACATCCATAGCGAATAAAGGGGCATGTACTTTAGCAATCTCACCTTTTAGATAATATAGCTTTGAAATAACGCCATCATGCACTGCCGGAATTTGTACTAATGCTTTGTCTGTCATAACATCGCAAATTGGCTGATCCTCAGATACGGTATCGCCTTCTTGTACTAGCCATTCAACTACTTCGCATTCAACAATGCCTTCACCAATATCGGGTAATATAAAATCTTTAGCCATGGTAACCCCTAAAAATCCATTGATTGTTTAATTGCAGCCAACACTTTTAGTGCATCTGGCACATATTCTTTTTCAAGTGCTAACGGGTATGGCGTATCTAAGCCACATACACGTAAAATTGGCGACTCTAGATGCAGGAAACACTCTTGTTGTATTGTCGCTGCTATTTCAGCACCAAAGCCGTTAGTTATAGGCGCTTCATGACTCACGATTAAACGGCCGGTTTTAATAACCGATTTAGCAATCGTGTCTACATCCCATGGTAAAATACTACGAAGGTCAATAACTTCACAGCTTATGCCTTGCTCGCTTGCTTGCTTAGCTGCATCTTCAATAATCTCCATTTGAGCACCCCACGCTAAAAGCGTAATATCAGTACCCTCTTGAACTACTTCAGCCGTGCCTAATTCAATGCTGTAATCTTCTTCTGGCACTTCGCCAGTTGATGCGCGATATAATCGCTTAGGCTCAAAAAATATGACCGGATTATCATCTTTAATCGCAGCGCGTAATAACCCTTTTGCTTGATAAGGATTACGCGGTACAACTACTTTCAAACCTGGAGTATGTGCAAAATACGCTTCTGGTGATTGTGAATGGTATAAACCACCGGCAATACCACCGCCATAAGGTGTACGAATAGTTAAGTTACCCACGTTAAACTCATTACCACTGCGATAACGAAATTTAGCGGCTTCATTTACTATTTGATCAAACGCCGGGAAAATATAATCAGCAAATTGAATTTCTGCCAATGCAGGTGCACCAAAAGCAGCTAGGCCATTAGCAAAACCTAAAATACCTTGCTCGGTTAAAGGCGTATTAAAAACACGATGTTTACCGTACTTTTCTTGCAAGCCCGATGTTGCTCTAAACACACCGCCAAAGTAACCAACATCTTCACCAAAAATACAGGCTTGAGGGTGTTCGTTCATTGTAATGTCGAGCGCAGAGTTAATTGCGTGGAGCATGTTCATTTTAGCCATTACTTAATTCTCCCTGCTGTTATTGGGTAGGCATCTGGATGCTGTTTTATATGTTCTTTTAGTTGCTCGTACTGGCGTTGCAATAATGGAATAGGTGTATCGTAAACGTCAGATACCAATTCTTCTAAAGCGGGCTTTGCAACAACTTCAGCACGCTTAAGCGCGGCTAAAATTTCTTCACGAATCGACTCTTTTGCTTTTATATCGTCATCTTCATTTAGCCAGTCTTGCTTAACAAGCCATTTTCTAAACTTATCTATAGGGCAAGTTTGATGATTCGCTTCTTCATCTTTAGAACGATAACCACTTGGATCGTCTGATGTAGAGTGCGCGCCTAAACGATACGCAATCGACTCAATTAATACTGGTTCACCTTGTGTAGAGGCTATTTCGCGTGCTTTTTTAGTAGCAGCATATACAGCAAGTGCATCTGTACCATCAACACGAATTGTTTTAATTCCATAGCCCACGCCACGAGATGCAATACCGTCACCTTTAAATTGCTCATCAGCAGGGGTTGATATTGCATAGCCGTTATTACGTGCAAAAAATATAACCGGCGCTCTGTGAACTGCTGCCATATTTAAACCAGCATGAAAGTCACCTTCAGATGCAGCGCCTTCACCAAAATAACAAATAGTCACGTTATCAATTGTGCTGGCAAGCTCACCTGTTTTAGCGTCGATGTGTTTGATTTTTTGACCATATGCATAACCTGTTGCCTGTGGTATTTGTGTACCTAACGGCGACGAAATAGTCATATAATTTAATGCTTTAGAACCATAGTGAATTGGCATTTGACGACCTTTGCCTAAATCCAATTCGTTTGAAAACATTTGGTTCATAAATTGATCGAGGGTAAAACCACGATAATGAAGAGCGGCTTGTTCGCGATATTGCGCCATAATCATATCGTCTTGATCAAGCGCCGCAGCAGAGGCTGTAACGGCCGCTTCTTCGCCTAAACACTGCATATAAAAACTTACGCGGCCCTGGCGCTGTGCGCCTTGCATACGTTCATCAAGTAAGCGAATAAAACGCATGGTTTCGTATAATTTAAGTGCGGTATGTTTTGAAATATCAGGTGCGTTTGCACTAGGATGAATGTCGCCGTCCTCAGTTAAAATACTAAGGGTTGGAATATTAAGCGCATTACCATCTATAAATTCTAGATCATGATTAATATTCAGCGATACGTTATTGGGATTACTCATAACCTACCTTCTTTTGTTGTCGGAAAAACAGCGCCCCTGTGGATTATTATTATGGGTGATGGTTGCGAATAAACTTTGCAACATCTGCACTGTCTTTAATTAAAGCTGCCAACACTTTACGTTAACGTAAAGTGTTATTCAACAGATCTGTGACGAAAGAAAAGTAAATACTGATTAAAAAACTGGCAAGTTAACGATACGCTTACTTTAATTAATAGTAATCATATAGTTAACTTAAGGTTACCAGTGGTCTGATGAGTGCTATTAGACGAAATTGCTATCTATTTGCATTGGTATAACAGTCAGTAATGCACGTTGCCCTAAAGCGACTTGCGCATTTGGAAAAATAATAGCTTCTCCTTCAACGTCAGCGTAAATCGCTGTATCACCGTCGGTTGCAAGTAGCTCACCCTTCGCAAAGCCCGTAAAGTTCTCGGCATCGTCTGAAAATGGGAAGCTGAAATCGTTCTGCGTTCTGTTAATTGTGCGATGGACAGCAAACAATTCAAAATCGTTTGAATTGAATTTTTGATATTCAACTTCATTTTGACTAATTAATGCAGTTAAGGTTTGCTTTGTTTTTTCAAAGCGAGCCATGTCGTTTTCACCAAATGGCTTAACTTGGCCCAGCTCTACAGTAAACGAATCAGCACCATGTACAAATGATGAGTAATAGCTAAATGTTGTTGCTGGAGATTTCATCATTAATACGGTATTTACACCACAGCTCAATAAAAATTGTAACTGCGATTTTTTCCAAGGCTTACCATGCAAATAGGGATATACAGCAAATTTTTCGTTTTTAGACCCTCTAATTGCAGTATGTAAATCATAATGGCATCGGCTGCTGCCCTGCTCACCACGTTCATAAAAGTCGCTTACATATTGTTCAAGCTTTGCAGCACGGGTACGCTCATTATTCATTGGTACACCTTCAACTGTATGGTGACCGTTAAATAATCTATTTAGGTTTTCTTCTACAAAACGCAGGCCAATATTAATTGATTGTGGATTGCCGTAAATAAACAAAGCGCGCTGTTTAAGTATTAGCTCACCTTTTATAATTTGTTTAATGAGTGAGTCACAAATTTCAATTGGCGCAGTTTCGTTACCGTGTACAGCACTTGAATACACTACGTCTTTTGTTGTTGTAACGGCCGGTTGAAATTCAATAACGCCAGTATCGTGAATAGTAACTCGGGTGCCATTATTTAAAGTAAATTCACCAGCATCTAAATGCCATTCGTTATTACGACTAAGCGTTAAAAAATCGCCAGTTTGTTTTAATTCATTTAAGTAAGATGGATTGGCTGACATACAATAAGCCCTTTAAAAAATAATGTGAGAGTAGACTCTTATGCATATATTTTATAAATACATAAGGTATAAAAACAAAAACGGCTGAATAAATCAGCCGTTTTAAAAATCATTAGATTGAGTTAGCTAATAACTGAATCTACAAGCTTTTTAGCTTCTTTTTCAAGTAGCGCTAAATGCTCTTCACCTTTAAATGATTCAAGGTATATTTTATAAATATCTTCGGTACCTGATGGACGCGCTGCAAACCAGCCATTTTCGGTGACCACTTTTAAACCACCAATAGCGGCATCGTTACCTGGTGCATGAGTCAATTTTTGCAAAATAGGCTCGCCAGCAAGTGTATCTGCTTTAACATCAGAAGCACTCAATGCTTTTAAACGTGATTTTTGACCGCTTGTGGCTGGTGCATCTAGGCGTTTATAAATTGGAGAGCCAAACTCTTGTTCTAATTCTTTATAAAGCGTTGATGGTGTTTTACCTGTTACTGCTAATATTTCTGCAGCGAGTAAACCCATAATAAAGCCATCTTTGTCTGTACACCATACAGAGCCATCAAAACGCAAGAATGCAGCACCTGCGCTTTCTTCGCCACCAAAGGCAAGCTTACCTTTGCTTAAACCTTCAACAAACCATTTAAAGCCTACTGGTACTTCTTTAACTTTACGGTTGTTACGAGCAGCTACTTTATCGATCATTGAGCTAGAAACGAGTGTTTTACCAATTTCTACGCTTGAGTTCCAATCACGATGTTTAAGTAAGTAATCGATTGCCACTGCTAAAAAGTGGTTTGGATTCATTAAACCATCTGGCGTTACAATACCGTGACGATCGTAGTCAGGGTCGTTACCAATAGACACATCAAAATCATCTTTTAGTGCAATAAGGTTCGCCATTGAATAAGGCGATGAACAATCCATACGAATTTTGCCATCTTTATCAAGTGGCATAAAAGCAAAACGAGGATCGACCGCATCATTAACAACGGTTAAATCTAAATTATATTTTTTTGCAATAACTGGCCAAAAATTGATGCCTGAACCACCTAATGGATCAATACCAATTTTAATGCCTGCATCACTAATTGCTTTTAAATTAACGATATTAGCTAAATCATCAATGTATGGCGTCATTAAATCTTCGTAGCGGATAAAACCAGAACGCGATGCTTTAGCAAATGGGAACAACTCAACTTCAACTAAATCTTCTAATAAAAGTTGATTAGCTCTGTCTTCAATCCATTTCGTTACGTCTGTATCAGCAGGTCCGCCATTAGGTGGGTTGTATTTAAAGCCACCATCTTCAGGAGGGTTATGCGAAGGCGTAACAACAATCCCGTCTGCTAATTCATTTGGGTGTAGCTTATTGTGGCTCACTATGGCATGGCTGATAACTGGCGTTGGCGTAAAATCACCGTCTTCTTGCGTTATCACTTGTACTTCGTTAGCAACTAATACTTCAATAGCCGAGTTAAATGCAGCTTCACTCAAAGCGTGTGTGTCTTTACCTAAAAATAACGGACCAAAAATATCATTTTGTTTTCTGTAATCACAAATAGCTTGAGTAATGGCTAAAATATGAGACTCGTTAAATTTAACATCGTAAGAACAACCACGGTGGCCTGATGTACCAAAGGCAACACAATGCTCTGGATTTTGTTCAAGATCAGGTTCGTTTAAGTAATACGCAGATACTAATTTAGGTACGTTAACCAGTGCCGATTGTGGAGCAGTTTTGCCTGCGCCTGAATGAATAGCCATTATATTTCCTTACAGGTAATCGCGAATTTTTTCAGCTTGCTCTGCACTATAACCAAGGCAAAGAGCCACTTCATGAAGCATCATTTTTTTACGTGTAGTATTAGAATTCGTCATAACCCAGTATTCGCTATCAGTTATGTTTTTAGGATTCATGCTACTGCCGCTATTGACCAAGTCTTCTTTACTGGTAGCAAAGTAAACACGATCACGGCCTTTTATGTCTAATACAGCCGAAAAATCAGTTTTATGTGTGCGGTAAAATGCACTTAAAATAAACAAAAAACGTCCAACAACGCCCTTTTGCACTGCCAGCTCTTCTTTATTTAATACATTAAAAACATTATCGCTTTTTTGCTTCACTGGTGCGTGAGCTAAAGGCGTTTGTTTTTTTGAAGTCTCAGCAGCAGATGGCTCTGAGCTTTTTAATGTGGCGGTAGACGTAGTCGCAGTTTGATTGTTTTGAGTTAGTTCTACGTTTGCGGTTTGAATTTTTTCGCCGCTCAGATTTAATAAACGACGTAAAATAGTGGATGCACTTTCACCAATACTTTGAGTATTGCTTGCAATATATTGATATAACTCGTCGTCTATGTCGATTTGTTTCATGTTCTTCCTGTCATTACGGGTCACATTTTTTTCTCCCGTGTGATTATACCCAAACCAATCAAAAATGCGAGTTACAACAAGCACTCCCATAAACATATTAATATTTACCTAATTGTTGTTGATTTAACGCCCAAAAGCCCAATTTAACAAATAGTGACTGTATTTTTTGCTTTTTAGCGCAATGCTCGGCAAACTATGCGAAATTTTTAGGAGGCGGGTATGCAGTTAAATTACAAGCAACAAGGGCAAGGTCCTAATGTTGTTTTGATCCATGGGCTTTTTGGCTCCTTAGAAAACCTAAATGTAATCGCAAAACCACTAAGTGAAAACTTTAATGTGATTAATGTCGATCTGCGCAACCACGGACTTTCACCTCATAGTGATGAAATGAATTACCCGGCAATGGCACAAGACATTGTTGAGTTATTAGCGCATTTAAACATAGATAAAGCACATTTAGTCGGGCATTCAATGGGCGGTAAAGTGGCAATGGAATTAGCACTTACGCATCCTGAACTTGTAAATAAACTTGTTGTACTTGATATTGCACCTGTTAGTTACCCTGCTAGGCACACAAAAATATTACAGGCTCTAAAAGCGGTTTCAGCGCAGTCAATAGATGATAGAAAACAAGCTGATTTAATAATGCAGCCTTATATAGAAGAGCTGGGAGTTCGACAGTTTTTACTTAAGAGCCTTGCTAAAAATGATGAAGGTCATTTTGCATGGCGATTTAACTTAAATGTGCTTGACGAAAAATATTCTACAATCACATCCAATGTTAATGAAAATAATTCTTGTTTGTGCGATACTCTTTTCATTAAAGGTAATGATTCTGACTATATTTTACCTGAGCATCGTATTGCAATTACAGCACGCTTTAAAAACACTAAGGCTAAAATTATACATGGCGCAGGCCATTGGCTTCACGCTCAAAAGCCCCTTGCTGTTAATAAAGCGATAAATGACTTTTTAACTGCGGTTTAAAGCAATTTTAATCGCGTGTTTTTGATTCTGCGCACTAAATATATGTATATTTATATGCTATAGTACGCGCCGTTTAATTTAAAGGTTATACGTTGATGGTCAGTCAGTTAATTAACGAATTTGATACCCTAGGGTTATATTTTGGCTTAGCCGGTATTTTCATATTCATCGGCATGGCAATTAAAGACGTACTAAAAAGTGGTAATGTGCCAAAGTTCGGACAATACATTGTCTGGGGCGTACTCTTTTTAGGTTGTTCGGGCTTTATTGCTAAAGGGCTTATTCAAGTATTTTGGCAAGGCGCAGGTGTAGGTTAGGCATGGCGAAGTCAGAAACAGATAGAACTACACTCGATTTATTTGAATACGAAAAACGCCCAGGCAGACCTAAAACCAATCCCCTTTCACGGGATATGCAGTTAAAGGTAAATAAACGTAATCAAATAAAAAGAGATAAAGCACGTGGTTTAAAACGTGTTGAATTTAAAGTTTCATCGCAGTTATATCAAGCATTAAGTGATATGGCAGATGCACAAAATATTAGCCGCAGTGCGCTGATTGAAACGATTTTACAAGAAAGATTGGCTATTGATACATAAAAGGTTTTAAATCCATGGCAAGTGTAGGCATTTTTTTCGGAAGTGACACAGGTAACACAGAACACGTAGCAAAAATGATCCAAAAAGAATTGGGTAAAAAGCTAGTGGCTGTTCATGATATTGCAAAAAGCTCTAAAGAAGAGATTGCTGAATTTGATTTGATCTTATTCGGTATCCCTACTTGGTACTACGGCGAAGCACAATGTGACTGGGATGACTTTTTTCCAGAACTTGAAGAAGTAGACTTTGAAGGTAAGCTTGTTGCTATTTTTGGTTGTGGAGACCAAGAAGATTACGCTGAGTACTTTTTAGATGCGATGGGCATGATCAACGATATTGTCACTGAACGTGGCGCTATTGTTGTTGGTCATTGGCCGAGCGAAAGCTATGACTTTGAAGCATCTAAAGGCATGGCTGACGATAAGCATTTTGTAGGTTTAGGCATCGACGAAGACCGTCAACCAGAACTAACAGAACAACGCGTTAAAGCATGGTCTGCTCAAGTATATGAAGAGATGTGTTTAAGTGAATTAGCTGACTAATTTACTGCATATATCGCTAGCTGTTTAAATAATTATCAAACAGTTAGCGTTTTAAGCTTTAGTGGCAATATAAATCAATTGTTCTTTGCACTTAAGGCTTAGGCACGTTATCCTGTTTGTTGCTAATGTGTCGTGTACATCTTTGCAAGATGTCTAGTATAACCAAATAAAATTGAGACAGATTTAATGACTGATCATAACTTGGAACTTAAAAAAGCCGGTTTAAAAGTAACTTTACCGCGAATTAAAATATTAGAGATTTTACAATCTCCAGATAACCAACACATCAGCGCTGAAGATGTTTACAAAATTCTTTTGGACCTAGGTGAAGAAATTGGTCTTGCAACGGTATATCGTGTACTTAACCAATTTGATGATGCAGGTATTGTAAGCCGTCATCACTTTGAAGGTGGAAAGTCTGTATTTGAACTTTCTGGAAGCACTCACCACGATCATTTAGTATGTTTGAAATGTGGTAAAGTTGTAGAATTTGAAGATGAAATGATTGAACGCCGTCAATTAGAAATTTCTGAAGCAAATGGTATAACACTGACAAACCATTCTTTATATTTATACGGTGAGTGTAACGATAAAGCAGCGTGTAAAGAATTTAGCGACGCAAACAGCTAATACCGCTTTTAAAAGCAATAAAAAACCTGCTAAGTGCAGGTTTTTTTGTGTCTAAATTACGATAGTATATAGTGAGCCGGTATAAATACAGGCTCATTATTAAACGTAGCTACTGTGTTTTAGACCATGAATCGCGAAGACCCACTGTTTGGTTAAATACAACGTTCTCTGATTTAGAATCACGAGAGAAATAACCTGTACGCTCAAACTGGAAGCCCTGCTCTGCTTGTGAATTAGCAAGCGATGGCTCTAATTTAGCGTTTGATAAAACAACCAGTGACTCAGGATTTAATGTTGTTTCAAACTCATCAGCGGCTGCTGGGTTTGGCACACTAAACAAACGGTCGTATAAACGAACTTCTGCTGTAATAGACTCTGGCGCTGAAACCCAGTGAATTACACCTTTTACTTTACGTCCGTCACTTGGGTTTTTACCGAGTGTTTCTGTATCGTAAGTACAAAAGATAGTTGTTATTTCACCATTTTCATCTTTTTCAACACGCTGTGCTTTAATAACATAAGCACCACGTAAGCGTACTTCTTTATCAAGCACTAAACGTTTAAACTTGTTATTCGCTTCTTCTTTAAAGTCTTCTCGTTCAATGTAAATTTCGCGAGTAAATGGTACATCACGACGACCCATTTCTTCTTTATTTGGGTGGTTAGCCACAGATAAAACCTCAACCTTGTCTGCATCGTAGTTTTCAATAACAACTTTAACAGGATCGAGCACAGCCATTGCGCGTGGTGCATTTTCGTTTAGATCTTCACGGATACACGCTTCTAGCATGCCCATTTCGACCATATTTTCTTGCTTTGTCACACCAATACGTAAGCAAAACTCACGGATTGAGCCCGGTGTATAACCACGACGACGTAGACCTGCAATTGTAGGCATACGTGGGTCATCCCACCCCTCTACATGGTTGTTTACCACTAAGTCGCTTAGCTTGCGCTTAGACATAATTGTGTATTCAAGATTTAAGCGTGAAAACTCAATTTGTTGCGGATGACATTCTAAGCTGATGTTATCAAGTACCCAGTCGTACAAACGGCGATTATCTTGAAACTCAAGTGTACATAATGAGTGCGTAATACCTTCTAGCGCATCAGAAATACAGTGTGTAAAGTCGTACATTGGGTAAATGCACCACTTGTCAGCTGTTTGGTGATGATGGGCAAAACGTACGCGATAAATAATTGGATCGCGAAGCACCATAAATGAGCTTGCCATATCAATTTTAGCACGCAGAACACATTCACCTTCTTTGAATTCACCAGCACGCATTTTTTCAAATAACGCTAGGTTTTCTTCAACTGATGTATCTCTGTAAGGGCTGTTTTTACCTGGCTCTTTTAATGTGCCACGATATTCACGTGCTTGATCGGCTGTTAAAAAACAAACGTACGCTAAGCCTTTTTCAATTAACTCAACAGCGTAGCCATATAAAGTATCAAAATAATTAGAAGAGTACTTTATATCGCCATCCCAGTTAAAACCTAACCACTGTACGTCTTCTTTTATAGAATTAACGTAGTTAATATCTTCTTTTTCTGGGTTTGTATCGTCGAAACGTAGGTTACATAAACCATTGTAATCTTTTGCAATACCAAAATTTAAACAAATTGATTTGGCATGACCAATATGCAAAAAGCCATTTGGTTCAGGTGGGAAACGTGTATGCGTAGTGGCATGTTTTCCACTTGATAAGTCTTCATCAATTCGGGTTCTAATAAAGTTACTTGGGCGATTCTCAGTTTCCGCCATAGGAGTGCAGTCCTCTAAATATTACGTAATAACAAAACTAATGCATTATTACAAAAACATACACTAACATACAGCAATAGATTAAGGTTTATTTTAGATATTGGTTAACTTTAATTCACCTGAACGCTTGTTTATGAATAAAATTTGTTTTAACGCAATATTTAAGTCATCAAAGCCAATTATAGTGGCCTAATAACCTACTTTATAAGGATTAGAAGATGGCTACACTTAATCAACATCGTGTATATATTCCAACCAATGCGCGCGCCAATCACTACTTACTAGCCGAAATAACGCCTGATGAGGCATTTTTTAATAGCTTTAGTAATATTAACTGCTGTTATAAGCGCATTGCTCGTCAGTTATTTGCATATTGCGATGAATATGAACTTTATAATGTGCATTTACTAGCGAACGATAAACTACCCGTTGTGCGTTTTCATGATGAGTCATACCAGCTAGAAACCGATAAGCAAATGCTGTTTTTTTATAATCCTCGTTATCACGAAGCACATAAACTACATTACACACCAGACAAAAAAAGTAAAAAAATACGTTTGTTGTTTTTAGCCACGGGTGACGATTTACGTGCAAATTCGGCCTTGTTCCACAATAAAGTACAAAAAGTATTAAACCTGCTACAAGAACAGTTATTTTTAAATCAACCTCAATTTAAACTTAGAGATCACCAGCATTTAACTTACGATTTATTTGCTAAACATAAAGGTAATAAAGAGAGCTACGGATATAAACTAAGAAGCCTCTACCCTCGTTACCAGTCAAGGCACTGCAATATACCGGGTGACTATGCTGAAATGACTTATGCAACATTTACTATCCCGGTCTCTCGTGCAATCAAAACACAATTTCAAACATTAATGAACAATAACGATTTTGATAAGTTTTATGATTATTTTGCTTATGCATTTATTCGTGCGTGTCAAAATAACAAACTAAACCATGGTGCGATGGTAGCTAATGGTGCTACGCCTATTGTTCGAAATAGTAAAATAGATAAAAGCGAAAGTAATACAGAGTTACAAAAGCTTAGCTTTGATATCGAATCAAAAGATAATCAAATCAAATATTTTTATGAAGCCGATAAATTAGTAGAAACACTTCACTTTGTTATTGTTGCGACGAGCCAGGATAAGCATGAAATGGGGTATGGTCGGTTTATGAACCAAGTAGAAAAAACTATTCACGCATTATCCGATGAGCTTACTATAAATAAACAGCGCCAAGATTTGTCAGTGCGCTTTTTTCAGCATATTAGTTATCCATTCTAAATATTTTTCGCCGATAACAAAAAGGCCCGCATAAGCGGGCCTTTTTAAAAGAAACAAGCGATTACCAGCCTGTTTTCTCTTTAAGTGCTTTACCAATATCAGCAAGTGAACGTACAGTTTTTACGCCCGCAGCTTCTAATGCAGCAAATTTTTCATCAGCAGTACCTTTACCGCCTGCGATGATTGCGCCAGCGTGACCCATACGCTTACCTTCTGGTGCAGTAACACCAGCAATGTAAGATACTACAGGTTTAGTTACGTTAGCTTTGATGTACTCTGCAGCTTCTTCTTCTGCAGTACCACCAATTTCACCAATCATTACGATTGCTTCAGTTTGTGGATCTTTTTCGAACATTTCTAAAACGTCGATAAAGTTAGTACCTGGAATTGGATCACCACCAATACCAACACACGTAGACTGACCAAAACCAGCATCAGTAGTTTGCTTAACTGCTTCGTACGTTAAAGTACCAGAGCGAGAAACAATACCTACTTTACCAGGTTTGTGAATATGACCAGGCATGATACCAATCTTAGTTTGACCAGGAGTAATAACACCTGGGCAGTTAGGACCGATCATACGAGTACCTGTTTGATCTAGTTTGATTTTAACATCAACCATATCAAGTGTAGGGATACCTTCAGTGATACAAACTATTAGCTCGATGCCAGCATCGATAGCTTCTAAGATTGCATCTTTACAGAAAGGAGCTGGTACGTAGATAACTGAAGCAGTTGCGCCAGTTTCTTTTACAGCATCACGAACTGTGTTGAATACAGGAAGACCAAGGTGCGTTTGACCGCCTTTACCTGGGCTAACACCACCAACCATTTGTGTACCATACTCAAGCGCTTGCTCTGAGTGGAAAGTACCTTGGCCACCAGTGAAACCTTGACAGATAACTTTTGTATCTTTATTGATTAATACAGACATTATTTGCCCTCCGCAGCAGCAACAACTTTTTCAGCAGCGTCTGTTAGTGATTCAGCAGCAATGATATCTAGACCAGAGTTCTTAAGAACTTCACGACCTAATTCAGCATTAGTACCTTCTAAACGTACAACTACTGGTACGGTTACGCCAACTTCTTTAACTGCGCCAATGATGCCTTCAGCAATCATGTCACAACGTACGATACCGCCAAAGATGTTTACTAAAACAGCTTTAACATTGTCGTCAGAAAGAATGATTTTGAATGCTTCAGAAACACGTTCTTTAGTCGCGCCGCCACCAACATCCAAGAAGTTAGCCGGTTTGCCGCCGTGTAGGTTTACGATGTCCATAGTACCCATTGCTAGGCCTGCACCGTTAACCATACAACCAACATTACCGTCTAGAGCAACGTAGTTAAGCTCGAAGCTTGCTGCGTGTGCTTCACGAGCATCTTCTTGAGATGGATCGTGGAATTCACGGATTTTAGGTTGACGGTAAAGTGCATTACCATCAATACCGATTTTTCCGTCAAGACAGTGAAGGTTGCCTTCGTCTGTAATTACTAACGGGTTGATTTCAAGTAGTGCGAAATCAAAATCAGTGAACATTTTACCAAGACCCATAAAGATCTTAACAAACTGTTTCATTTGTACTGGGTTAAGACCCAATTTGAAACCTAGTTCACGTGCTTGGTAAGCTTGAGGACCTACTAACGGGTCGATCTCTGCTTTGTGGATAAGCTCTGGTGTTTCTTCAGCAACAGTTTCAATTTCAACGCCGCCTTCAGTAGACGCCATGAAAACTACTTTACGAGATGCACGGTCAACTACTGCACCTAGGTACAATTCGTTAGCAATGTCAGTACAGCTTTCTACTAAAATTTTAGCTACTGGCTGGCCTTTCTCGTCTGTTTGGTAAGTAACTAGGTTTTTACCTAACCAGTTAGCTGCAAACGCTTTTACTTCTTCGATAGTTTTAACTAGCTTTACACCGCCAGCTTTACCACGTCCACCTGCGTGAACCTGAGTTTTAACAACCCACATATCGCCGCCAATTTTTTCAGCAGCTGCAGCAGCTTCTTCAGGTGTATCGCAAGCGTAACCTGTAGAAACTGGTAAACCATATTCGGCAAAAAGTTGTTTTGCCTGATACTCATGCAAATTCATGATGCTTTATCCAATTTTTTATACTAAAAGAGCTGAATATTTTTTCAAATAAACAACTATCCCAAATTGCGCACCTAGTATAGATCCCAAGGCTTAACATGAAAACCCCAGTAAGACCAAAGGCGCAAAAAAAAAGCTGTGAATGTTCATTCACAGCTTACATTTCATACAACTAGATTAAACATCTAGCAATAAGCGAGTTGGATCTTCAAGTAACTCTTTAATAGTCACTAAGAAACCAACAGATTCTTTACCATCAATGATGCGGTGGTCATAAGAAAGTGCTAAATACATCATAGGAAGTATTTCAACTTTACCATTTACTGCCATAGGACGGTCTTGGATTTTATGCATACCCAAAATCGAAGATTGTGGCAAGTTAATGATAGGTGTAGATAGTAATGAACCAAATACACCACCATTAGTAATAGTGAAGTTACCACCCGTCATATCAGCAAGCGTTAGCTTACCATCACGACCTTTAAGTGCTAGTTCACGAATACCTTTTTCGATTTCAGCAACAGATAGCTTGTCACAATCTTTAAGTACTGGAGTAACTAGACCACGTGGAGTAGATACTGCAATGCTGATATCAAAATAGTTGTGGTAAACAATATCGTCACCATCAATTGATGCGTTAACATCTGGGAAACGCTTAAGTGCTTCAGTTACCGCTTTCACGTAGAAAGACATGAAACCTAAACGAATACCATGACGCTTTTCAAACGTTTCTTGATACTGCTTACGAAGGCTCATGATTGGTCCCATGTTCACTTCGTTGAATGTTGTTAACATTGCAGTTGAGTTTTTAGCTTCAAGAAGACGTGTCGCAATCGTTTTACGTAAACGAGTCATAGGAACACGTTTTTGAGTACGATCGCCCATCGGTGCTGCTGGAGCAGAAGCTTCTGCTTTTTTAGCCGCTGGCGCTGGTGCTTTTAAGAAAGTATCAACGTCTTCTTTAGTTACACGACCATTTTTACCCGTGCCTTTAATTTTAGAAGCGTCTAAGCCTTTCTCAGCGATTAAACGACGAACTGATGGAGTTAACACATCTGAACTTTCGCTTGAATCCGCTGCTGGCGCTGCGTCTGCTTTTGCAGCTGGAGCCGCTGGTGCACCGCCTGCTTTAACCGAACCAATTACTTGCTCGCCTAATACAGTATCGCCTTCGCCGTGAATGATATCACCCATGATTCCATCTTCTTGAGCTACTACTTCAAGAACAACTTTATCTGTTTCAATATCTACCAAGTTTTGGTCGCGTGTTACAGCGTCACCTGGTTGTACATGCCATGTAGCAATTGTTGCGTCTGCAACTGATTCTGGAAGTACAGGTACTTTAATATCCACTTCTTTACCTTCTGATGCTGGTGCTGATTGCGCCGCTGGCGCGTCTTCTGATTTAGCGGGTGCTGATTCTTCTTTAGTTGAACCTTCACTTGCTGGCGCTGCATCAGCATCACCAAGTAAACCCATAACTTGATCGCCAAGTACGGTTGCACCTTCTTCTTGTGATATCTCTGTAATTACACCGTCGTGCTGTGCAACAACTTCTAGAACCACTTTATCTGTTTCAATGTCTACTAAGTTTTGATCACGAGTTACTTTGTCGCCAACACTTACATGCCATGTAGCAACGGTAGCATCTGCAACCGACTCAGGAAGAACAGGAACTTTAATTTCTGTGCTCATTGCTTATCCTTTATTTTCTATAGTAAGCGCGTCGGCAACGAGCGCTTGTTGTTCTTTAGTATGTACTGACATGTAACCACACGCTGGTGATGCAGATGCTTTACGTCCTGCATACTTTAATTTAGCACCTTGTGGGATTGCATCAATAAAGTGATGTTGTGAACAGTACCATGCACCTTGGTTTTGTGGCTCTTCTTGACACCATACAAAATCAGTTACATGTTGGTAGCGTTTCATAATTGTTTGCATTTCGTCGTGTGGGAACGGATATAGCTGTTCAACACGTACAATTGCAACATTATCTTGCTCAAGCTTACGACGTTCTTGTAATAGTTCGTAGTAAACTTTACCACTACAAAATACAACACGTTCTACTTTCTCCGGGTTAATATCATCAATTTCATCGATCATATTATGGAAAACACCGTGTGAAAGCTCTTCAAGTGATGAGGTAGCAAGAGGGTGACGAAGTAACGACTTAGGTGTCATTACAATCAGAGGACGACGAAGTGGTCGAACTGATTGACGACGAAGCATAGCGTAAACTTGTGCCGGAGTAGACGGAACACACACTTGCATGTTGTGATCAGCACATAGTTGTAAGAAACGCTCTAAACGCGCTGAACTATGTTCTGGGCCTTGACCTTCGTAGCCGTGCGGTAACAAAATTGTAAGACCACATAAACGGCCCCATTTTTGCTCACCAGAACTTAAGAATTGGTCAAATACAACCTGTGCACCATTGGCAAAATCACCGAACTGCGCTTCCCAAAGTATTAGTGATGTAGGCTCTGCTGTTGCATAACCATACTCAAAAGCAACAACGGCTTCTTCAGATAAAACTGAATCAAATACTTGGAAAGTACCTTGATCTTTACTTAAGTGCTCTAAAGGTGTGTATGTTGCACCATCAGTTTGACTATGAACAACAGCATGGCGATGGAAGAATGTACCACGACCAGAATCTTGTCCAGTTAAACGAATGTCAGTGCCTTCTGTCGCAATTGTTGCATAAGCAAGTGTTTCTGCCATACCCCAATCAAGCGCTTTTTCGCCACTTGCCATTAACTTACGATCATCGTAAATCTTTTTAACACGAGATTGAGCAACATATTGCTCTGGGTAAGTTGCAATTTTTTCACCCAGTTCTTTTAGTCTTTCAACAGAAACACTCGCGTCGTAATCAACATTCCACTCGTGGCCAACATATTTAGCCCAATCTGAAGAATGCGAAGTCTCTGGCTGTATTTCTGAAACAACACAGTTGCCTTCATCTAATGCATTACGGTAATCATCTGCTAGAGCTTTAACTTCTTGTTCAGAAAAAGATCCTTCTGCAATCAGTTGATCAGCGTAAATTAAACGTGGAACTGGGTGTTTTTTAATTTTTTGGTACATTAAAGGCTGTGTAGCATTAGGCTCATCAGCTTCATTGTGACCATGGCGACGGTAACACACTAAATCGATAACTACGTCGCGCTTAAACTGGTTTCTGAAATCAAGTGCAAGTTGTGTAACAAATGCAACCGCTTCAGGATCATCAGAATTAACATGAAATATTGGTGACTGAACCATTTTGGCTATGTCAGTACAATATACAGTTGAGCGAACATCATCTTGTTTAGACGTTGTAAAACCTACTTGGTTATTTACAACAATGCGTATACTACCACCACAGCTAAAGCCATTAGTTTGTGACAAGTTAAATGTTTCTTGTACAACACCTTGGCCAGTAACTGCAGAGTCACCATGAATTGTAATTGGTAGAGCTTTAATACCAGAGCTGTCACCTAAGCGATCTAGGCGAGCACGAACTGAGCCCATAACTACCGGATTTACAATTTCAAGATGAGATGGGTTGAACGCAAGCGCCATATGTACGTTGCCACCTTTAGTAGCAAAGTCAGATGAGTAACCCATGTGATATTTAACATCGCCAGAACTTAATGTCTCTTTGTGTTTACCGGCAAACTCATCAAATAATTCTGATGGGTTTTTACCTAGTACATTCACAAGAACATTCAAACGACCACGGTGAGCCATACCAATAACAGCTTCTTGTTGGCCGCTTTCACCAGCGCGGTGAATAAGCTCTTTTAGCATTGGAACTAACGCATCGCCACCTTCAAGTGAGAAACGCTTAGCACCTGGGAACTTAGCCCCTAAATATTTTTCAAGACCATCAGCAGCCGTAAGACCTTTTAGGATACGTAGCTTTTCATCTTTTGAGAATTTTGGCCTAGACTGAACAGATTCTAAACGCTGTTGTAACCAACGCTTTTCCTCTGTTGATGTGATGTGCATATACTCAGCGCCAATTGAACCACAATATGTAGTTTTTAGTGCTTGGTATAGTTCACCTAAAGGCATAGTATCGCGCCCTACGGCAAACGACCCTACGTTAAACTCGCGGTCAAAATCACTTGAAGATAGGTCGTGGTACTCTAGCTCTAAATCTCGTACACGCTCTCGTTGCCAAATACCTAATGGATCTAGGTTTGCATTTTGGTGTCCACGAAAACGGAAAGCATTAATAAGTTGTAGAACTTTAACCTGTTTAAGGTCACCGCCACTACCCTCTGCTACCACTACTTCTCTATGCTTGTTTTTTGCAAGCTGTGCAAACTGCGCTCGAACTTCTGAATGTTTTATTTCAACATCCACACCATCAACTTTAGGTAATTGTTCGAACACTTCTCGCCATTCATCTGGCACAGAAGTCGCATCGTCTAAATACGCTTCATAAAGCTCTTCTACATAAGCAACGTTGCCGCCGTTTAAATGTGAAGATTCTAGCCATGCCTTCATCACACCTTCGTGCATTTATAAGCCCTTTTCTTTAGCGCAGAAATTAATAGTTATCATAACAAGATGGCTAATAATCTGTATTAGCCATCTTACGTTTACTAAGTAATCAAACCGCTCGGTTTAATAACATAGATTTGATTTGTCCAATTGCTTTGGTCGGATTAAGACCCTTAGGACAAACGCTAACACAGTTCATGATACTGTGGCAACGGAACACACTGAACGCATCGTCTAAATCCGCTAAACGTTCTTCAGTTGCTGTATCTCGGCTATCAGCCAAGAAACGGTAAGCGTGAAGAAGGCCTGCTGGACCAATGAACTTGTCTGGATTCCACCAGAACGAAGGACACGATGTTGAACAACATGCACACAAAATACACTCATATAGCCCATCTAATTTATCACGTTCTTCAATAGATTGAAGACGTTCGCCTGCTGCAGGCTGATCATTAATTAGATAAGGTTTAACTTTTTCGTACTGAGTGTAGAACTGACTCATGTCAATAACAAGGTCACGAACCACCGGTAAACCTGGTAATGGACGTACTACGATTTTACCTTTGCCATTTTTTTGCAGCGTAGATAAAGGAGTAATACATGCTAAACCATTTTTACCATTCATGTTAACACCATCAGATCCACACACACCTTCACGGCATGAACGACGGAAAGATAATGTTGGATCTTGTTCTTTTAAAAGAATAAGTGCATCCAATACCATCATGTCGTGACCTTCCTCTGTTTGCAAGGTGTATTCTTGCATACGAGGAGCGTTGTCAACATCTGGATTATAACGATAAACTGAAAATTGTACTTGTGCCATCGTCTATCTCCTAGTAAACACGTGCTTTAGGTGGGAAAGCTTCACGCGTTTTAGGCGCATAGTTTACATCACGCTTGCTCATTTCATCCGTTAATGGATTGAATACTGAGTGACATAACCAGTTTTCGTCATCACGATCTGGGAAGTCAAAGCGAGAATGTGCACCACGGCTTTCTGTACGGAAGTTTGCAGCTACTGCAGTTGAGTAAGCTGTTTCCATTAAGTTATCTAGTTCAAGACATTCGATACGCTGCGTGTTGAAGTCTGATGATTTATCATCAAGACGAGCATGTTGCAGACGTTCACGAATTTCTTTAAGTTCTTGAAGACCTGAAGCCATTGAATCACCTTCACGGAATACCGAGAAGTTAAGCTGCATACATTGCTGTAGGTCTTTTTTGATTTGAACTGGATCTTCACCTTGGCCAGCCGTTGAATTTTCCCAACGATTGTAACGTGCAAGAGACGCTTCTAAGTCTGATTCTGAAGCCGCTTTAGATATTTCAACGTCATTCAGGTACTTACCTAAGAAGTTACCCGCAGCACGACCAAACACAACTAAATCTAGTAATGAGTTACCACCTAAGCGGTTTGCACCGTGTACAGATACACAGGCAATCTCACCTACTGCAAATAAACCTTGAACTACTGTTTCGTTGCCTTGAGCATCGATTTGTAGCGCTTGTCCATTTACATTAGTAGGAACACCACCCATCATATAATGACAAGTTGGAATTACTGGAATTGGCTCTTTAGCAGGGTCAACGTGAGCAAATGTTTTAGCAAGGTCACATACGCCAGGAAGACGTAAGTTAAGCGTTTCTTCACCTAAATGGTCAAGTTTTAACTTAAGATGTGGACCCCAAGGACCATCACAACCACGGCCTTCACGGATTTCAGTCATCATTGAACGCGCAACAACGTCGCGAGACGCTAAGTCTTTTGCGTTTGGTGCGTAACGTTCCATGAAGCGCTCGCCATCTTTGTTTAAAAGATAACCGCCTTCACCACGACAACCTTCAGTTACTAGCGTACCAGCACCTGCAATACCCGTTGGGTGGAACTGCCACATTTCCATGTCTTGCATAGAAATACCAGCACGTGTTGCCATACCAACACCGTCACCAGTGTTAATGTGAGCATTAGTTGTTGATGCAAATATACGACCTGCACCACCAGTAGCTAATACAACTGCTTTAGATTTGAAGAAAGTGATTTCACCAGTTTCAATCTCAATTGCAGTACACCCTACTACATCACCATTATCGTTTTTAACTAAATCAAGTGCATACCATTCAGAGAATACATTTGTTTTGTTTTTAACGTTTTGTTGGTAAAGAAGGTGTAATAAAGCATGACCAGTACGGTCAGCAGCAGCTGCAGTACGTGCGGCTTGTTCACCACCAAAGTTTTTCGATTGACCACCGAAAGGACGTTGGTAAACACGGCCATTTTCAAAACGAGAAAATGGTAAACCCATGTTTTCTAATTCAGTAATAGCTTCTGGGCCAGTTTGACACATGTATTCGATAGCGTCTTGGTCACCGATAAAATCGGAACCTTTAACGGTATCGTACATATGCCATTCCCAGTTGTCTTCGTGTGAATTACCAAGCGCAACCGTAATACCGCCTTGAGCAGATACAGTGTGTGAACGCGTTGGAAATACTTTAGATATTAATGCACACGTTTTGCCAGATTCTGTAATTGCTAAAGCAGCGCGCATACCTGCACCACCTGCACCAATTACTACGGCATCAAATTCACGAACAGAATATTTCACTTAAACACCCCATAATACGATTAGACCAATAGCTACGTAAGCAAGTGACATTAGGCTCAATACAAAACCTAAAGCTGCACGAAGCTTAGCGCACTTAACATAGTCTGTAAGAACTTGCCAAAGGCCAATGTGGGTATGAACCATAATGCAAACAAGGGTAATTAAAGTAAACCCTTTAATTGCTAGGTTAGAGAAGAGGCCTGTCCAGGCTTCGAATGTGACTTCTGGCGTCGCTAGAAAATAGCCGATAATAAAAATCGCGTACGCGCTGATTATTAATGCCGTGGTACGTAAAGATACGAAATCTTGTACACCATCACGTTTTAGAGTTGCTTGATTTAAAACCATATCCACACCCCTGCCAATACGGCAAACACAACACCAAGAGCCATTGAAACTTTAGCGCTGAGGTTACCTGATTCGAGTTCTTCCCAATGTCCCATATCCATAATCATATGACGAATACCACCGATAAGGTGATAAACTAATACAGAAACAGTGCCCCAAGCTATAAATTTGGCAATGAATCCGTTAAACAGACCCTTGACGAATTCAAAACTTTCAGCTGAAGAGAGGGACTCAGACCAAGCCCAAATGACAAACGTTAAAGCAAAAAACAATGCAACACCGGTGACGCGGTGAAAAATTGAAGCTTTAGCCGTTGCCGGCATAGATATAGTTGTTAGATCTAGATTTACAGGTCTTTGCTTTTTCACAGTTACTTGCCCATCTTTGCTCACAGTGGAGCTCATCTACTTGTTTTTCTAAAAACCCACCAAATATTACTGATGGAACTATCAAAATAAACGTATCAAAACAATTAAAGTTCACAATCATGTAAATTTTAAGATGTTAAGAAAGTGTTTACCCAAATACAATACGGTTTAAAACCACCGTTAGTATATATACCCACAGGGCTTTTTACAATTCTTGTTTATTTAGAGATGTTTTCGAATTAGCCAATAGTATTATATTTAATTAATACCGAATATTTATTATACATATATGCATAATGTTTATAAAAATTGACTTTAACCCCCTCTTTCACGTTAAAATGCGAAGATGTGCTTAAAACAGATTTTAGAACTTTAAAATCTAAAAATCAGAATAGATATCTTAATAGGAGATACATAACGATGGCAGATAAGAAAGCCACAGTCCATATTGATGGGCTAGATCCAATCGAACTTCCAATTTATCAAGGCACTGCTGGCCAAGATGTAATCGACGTACGTACGTTAGGTTCATACGGTCACTTTACTTATGACCCAGGTTTCATGTCGACTGGTTCTTGTGAATCTGCAATCACCTACATTGATGGTGGTAAAGGTGTTCTACTTCACCGAGGTTATCCAATTGAGCAATTAGCTGAGGATTCAAACTACATTGAACTTTGCTATTTATTGCTTAACGGTGAATTACCAACAAAAGAGCAATACGAAGAGTTTGCTAAGCAAATAACTCGCAGCACTATGCTGGATGAGAAAATTGCTAACTTTTTCCAAGGTTTCCGTTTTGATGCTCACCCAATGGCTATGCTGTGTGGTGTAGTGGGCGCTTTATCATCTTTCTATCATGAAGACCTTGATATTACTGATGCTAGCCAACGTAAAACAAGCGCTGTTAAATTAGTTGCTAAATTGCCAACTATTGCTGCAATGGCTTATAAAACAAATATCGGCCAACCGTTCGTTTATCCACGTAATGATTTAAGCTATGCAGAAAACTTCTTACACATGATGTTCTCTGTACCTGCTGAAGAATACAAAGTTAACCCTATAACAGCTAAAGCAATGGATAAAATATTCATGCTTCATGCTGATCATGAACAAAATGCATCAACGTCTACAGTACGTCTTGCAGGTTCATCGGGTGCTAACCCGTATGCATGTATTGCTGCTGGTATTGCATCTTTATGGGGACCTGCTCACGGCGGCGCAAACGAAGCATGTTTAAACATGTTAGAAGAGATTGGTTCAGTTGATCGTATCGATGAATATGTAGCAAAAGCGAAAGATAAAGCAGACCCGTTCCGCCTTATGGGCTTTGGACACCGTGTTTACAAAAACTTTGACCCACGCGCTACAGTAATGCGTCAAACGTGTCATGAAGTTTTAGCTGAGCTTAATATCCAAGATCCATTGCTTGATATTGCAATGAAACTTGAGAAAATCGCGCTAGAAGACCCGTACTTTGTAGAGAAGAAACTATACCCTAATGTAGATTTCTACTCTGGTATTATCTTAAAAGCGATTGGTATTCCAACAAGCATGTTCACTGTAATCTTTGCAATGGCACGTACTGTTGGTTGGATCACTCACTGGGATGAGATGCTATCTCAACCTGGTCATAAGATCAGCCGTCCTCGCCAAATGTATACTGGTTACACTCAACGTGACTACGTATCAACTGACAAGCGTTAATTAACGCTGTTAGTTTGAAAAAGGCCGCTTTTGCGGCCTTTTTTATTAACCTGTACTTGAGAAATATCATAAACAGATTACAATTCCTGCCTTTAAATGAAGATGTAGATGAGCCATGCCTGCTTTAAAGTTTGATATAAATAAAATTAGAAACGATTTCCCAACATTAAATCAAACAATAAACGGCTGCCCGCTGGTTTATTTGGACTCTGCAGCAACCTCACAAAAGCCTCAATCAGTTATAGATACAATGACTGAATTCTATACGTTTCAAAACGCTAATGTACACCGTGGCCGCCATACACTTAGCGATCAAGCCACTCATTTATATGAACAAGTACGAGATAAAATAGCGCAGTATTTTAATGTGTTTAGTAAAGAAATTGTATGGACTAAAGGTGCTACAGAAGCCATTAACTTGGTCACCAATGGTTTAAGAAATCGATTAGACGAAAATGATACCATCGTCATATCTGTTCTCGAGCATCACGCCAATATTGTTCCTTGGCAGATACTTAGCCAACAAACAGGTGCTAAGTTGGTTACGCTTCCACTCAATCAAGATGGTACGCTTGAAACAGAACAATGCTGTGAATTTATAAAGCAAACAAAGCCTTCCCTATTAGCTATTACACAAGCGTCTAATACGCTTGGTAATATCACCAATTTAAAGCCATTGATAAAAGCTGCTAAAGATGAAGGTTCACTTGTTTTAGTTGATGGTGCACAAGGTGCCATGCATTTAAAACCCGATTTACGTGAATTAAACTGTGATTTTTATGTGTGTTCAAGCCACAAAATGCTCGGTCCAACAGGCTTAGGTGTGCTTTATGGTCGATATGAAGAACTAAACGCTTTAGATATATACCAATCAGGTGGAGAAATGATCGATAAAGTTTACTTAACTCACAGTACTTATCGTCCTGCGCCCGCAAAATTTGAAACTGGAACACCAAATATTTCGGGGGTTTTAGGCTTTGGTGCTGCATTAGATTATTTAAATAAATTAGATCACGCACAAATGCGACAATATGAACAAAAATTATTTAGCTACGCTGCCCAAGCACTAGTTAAGGTCGAGGGTATTACAATATACAGCAACCTATCTGACAATATTGGTACTCTCTGCTTTAACTTAAATGATGAACATCCTTATGATTTGGCAACTTTACTTGACGGATATGGGGTAGCAGTTAGAAGTGGACACCATTGCACGCAACCCCTAATGACACATTTAGGGGTTAATGGAACACTAAGAGCGAGCTTTTCTTTCTATAACACTTACAACGATGTAGATATATTTATTAATTCACTTAAAAAATGCATCGCTTTATTAGACTAAACGTCACTTTAATAGAATTAATTAGGATAACTCATGACAAATACGTTTAACAAAGTTACAGAATCTATAAAAAATGCCCCCGCTTGGCAGCAAAAATATCGTGAAATAATGCTTTTGGGCAAAACTTTACCTGTGTTACCCGATGTTCTAAAAACTGATGACGCACTTGTGCCTGGCTGTGAAAGCAAAGTATGGATGTTTGTTGAATTTGATTTAACAGAAAATACACTTGTTGTAATTGGTGACTCAGATACACGTATAGTAAAAGGATTATTAGCCGTTATTTTAGCGCTTTACAATGGGCTCACACCAGAGCAAGTGGTGAATAAAAATGCGTATGAAGAATTTGAAAAGCTCGGCCTTATAAGCCACTTAAGCGCATCACGTGGTAATGGTATTAAAGCCATGGTTGATAAAATACAAACCATGGCACAACACAAGCTTAGTTAACCTGAAGTCTGGATAATAATATATCTCTAGCTGCATTTTTAACGCTAACTGCTTTGAATTTACTTGCGATAGGTTAGCCTCGACGCGTAAATTCGCTTTATTTTCACTGAAAATCACTGGCTAGAGAGGAGTATTATTAAATACCTTTATTATTTAATAATGTTATTAAGCTCTTAACCAGAGTTCAGATTAACTAAGCTTGTGATCGTTGTTTTTTATCTAAGTATTTACGCACGGCTTTTGCCGCAACAAAAAAGCCGAAACTTCCTGTGATCATAGTCACAGAGCCAAAGCCATTATTACAGTCCATATTCATCGTGCCATCAGCACTTTGCTTTGCATGACATACACTGCCATCGCTTCCTGGGTAAACCAATTGCTCTGTAGAGTAAACACAGTCAATATTAAACTTACGCTTAGGGTTATTACTAAAATTATACTGCTTGCGTAAAATATAACGTACTTTTGCAAGTAATGGATCTTGCGTAGTTTTTGCTACATCACCAAAGGTTATTTGGCTAGGGTCAGTTTGCCCGCCAGCACCACCGGTTGTAATTATAGGCAGCTTATTACGTTTGCAATGCGCTATTAATGCCGCTTTTTCTTTAACTGCATCAATACAATCTATTACGTAATCAAAACCTTGAATATGTTCTTGAATATTATCAAGGGTAATAAAGTCATCTATTACATTAACTTGGCACTGTGGATTAATGAGCTCGCAGCGCACTTTCATTGCATCTACTTTAGCTTGGCCAATAGTGCCAGTTAACGCGTGAATTTGTCTATTTACGTTAGTGGCGCAAATATCATCCAAATCAATCAATGTTATTTTACCAACACCTGTCCGTGCAAGTGCTTCAGCAGTCCAGCTCCCTACACCACCGATACCTACAACACAAAAGTGTGCATCTTGAAGCCATTCAAATTGTTGATGACCATATAAACGTTTAATTCCGCCAAAACGTATATCTGTAACTTTTTCGCTCATTTACCAATCCAGTTGCCATGGCGACTGCCATGCTTGAAAATCTTGATGTTTAATTAACGCTAAATACTCATCACCACTATCAGGTAATAAACTAAGCTGTATTTGCTCACCTTGCCATAAAAAGCTCAAGGCATATGCATGTAAATAGGTACGATTTGAAGGCGTACCTGAATACATTGCATCGCCTAAAATAGCTGAGCCAACACTTTTTAGTGCCACTCTTAATTGATGCGTCTTTCCAGAGTAAGGTTTTAAAATATATCCTCTAAACCCAGGCTTGTAGCTTAAAGAATAGAACCGAGTAATTGCAGGATTAAGCTTGCTCGTTAGTAACTTAAATGAACCTCGGCGAGATTTAGCCATATCGCCCTTTATCCAACCTTGCTTTTTTTTAGGTTTAGCATCACTAATCGCTAAATAAAATTTATCAATTGCATGCTCTGTAAACATCACAGTAAAAGCAGCCGCGGCGGCTTTATTTCTGGCTAAAATAATAAGCCCTGATGTCACTTTATCTAATCGATGAACAGCATAAAGCTTTTGCGATAATTGTTTTTCGGCTAACACAACAAAGCCGGGTCCGTCTTCTGAATGAAAATTAAGACCCGCAGGTTTTTCTAAAATATAAAAATCGTTATGAGTGAATACGATTTTTAATATTTTATTTATTTGTTCACTCACGCGTTGGTACTTTTAATATGCGCTATCACTTTTGCTAAGTCATCGGCCGTATCAACCCCTGCATGAGGTGCTATTTGAGCTTGTTCTATTTTAATTTTATAACCATGATACAACACACGTAATTGCTCAAGCGATTCAAGTAACTCAAGTGGCGATACACTCAGCTCTATATATTGTTTAATAAAACCCGCTCTGTATGCATAAATACCTACATGACGCTGGAACGGTGCTAAATTAAGAGCACTGCTGTCATTCATCATTGTACTTCTATCAAATGGTATACTTGCACGAGAAAAGTACAGCGCATTTTTATTGATATCACTAACCACTTTAACGGCATTAGGATTAAATACTTCATCACGCTCTTCAATAGCAACACTTAACGTTGCCATTGGTGCTGTCGAATCACTTAATAGTGCAGCAACTTGAGATACATTTTCTGGTGCAAGTAATGGCTCATCGCCTTGTACGTTAACCACAATTGTATTGCTATCGAGATTAAGTAAATCAACCACTTCAGCTAAACGCTCAGTACCCGATTGGTGATCTTCACGAGTCATTACTACATCACTAGTAAATAAACTCACTGCATCGAATACTTTTTGATGATCGGTTGCTATAACAACTTTGCTAGCACCTGATAAACATGCTTTTTCGTAAACATGTTGAACCATTGGCTTACCGCAAATATCAGCAAGCGGCTTACCCGGTAGTCGAGTGGATGCAAAACGAGCTGGAATTACAACTACGAATTCCACTTTTCAACCTCTTCTAAAGACAACTCACGTGCTTCGTTTTCAAGCAATACCGGAATATCATCTTGAACGGGATAAGCTAGCTTAGCAGCAGTGCTAATTAATTCGTTGTTTTCTCTATCAAAGCGTAATTTGCCCTTACAAACTGGGCAGGCAATTATTTCGAGTAGTTTTGAATCAAAGGCCATTGAGTATTCCTTTTTCTTTTAATATTGAATTTAATGTGTTTATTACGTTATCGGTAGGTTGTGCATCTACAGGTAAATAATACCAATTAGGTTTTGCAAAGGAACTACATTTAACCGCGTCTTTTTCGGTCATTATAATGCAGTCATCACCAAACTGGGTAAAATCATCTGCGTTGTAAGCATAATGATCTCTAAAATGATGAGTCGATAGTAACGTAATGCCTTGTGCTTCTAATGAGTTTTCAAACCGTTTAGGGTTACCAATCGCACTTATTGCATGTGCATGGCTCACTGTAGGAATTACATCATCACTTGAATTAACTAAGCGAAGGTTACTTACTTGCAGCACGTAGCTATTATTAGCCTCACCGCCATTTTCAATTACTATATCAACGCTTTGTAAGCGTTTAGTGGTTTCGCGAAGTGGCCCTGCAGGCATAACAAAACCATTACCAAAGCGGCGTTCACTATCAACAATACAACACTCAATGCTGCGAGGCATTTTATAATGCTGCATTCCGTCATCAGAAATAATGACATCTAATGTATGGTTACTCTCTAATAAATCGATATTGTGTTGTCTATTAGGGCCAACCGCTATTGGGCACTTTAAACGGTGGTATAAAAGTACAGGCTCATCTCCAGCCTGCTGGGCATCAACAACTGAAGTGACTAATAATGGGTAATTATCTGATTGCCCACCATAACCTCGACTAATAATACCCACTGATAAGCCTTGCTCTGTCAAATATTCATAAAGCCACAAAACAAAAGGTGTTTTACCATTTCCGCCTACACTTATATTGCCGACTACAATAACAGGCGTTTTACACTCAAATGATTTAAGGATTTTAGTGCGGTACAAAAATTTACGAAATGACGATATAAGCCAAAACAAAGCACTTAAAGGCAATAACAACAAGGTAATTAAACCAAATGGTTTATACCAACTTTGTTCTATTTTGCTCACGCCTGATCACCAAACTGCATTTTGCAAAGCGCTGAATAAGTACCGTCATTTGCTAGTAAGCTATTATGATCGCCACTTTCTATTACACGACCATTATCAATAACATAAATTCGGTCGCTATTTTCGATAGTAGATAATCGATGCGCAATAACAATAGAGGTTTTATCTTTCATTAGCGTTTCTAATGCTTGCTGAATAAGCTTTTCAGACTCTGTATCAAGTGCTGAGGTTGCTTCATCTAAAATTAAAATAGGGGCATCTTTTAATATTGCACGCGCTATAGCAATTCGTTGGCGTTGGCCACCTGAGAGCATCACCCCATTTTCACCTACCATGGTATTTAATTTCTCAGGAAGGTCTTTAACAAATTCCCAAACATGGGCTTGTTTTGCAACTTGCTCTAACTCTTCAACAGACACATCGTGCTTTATGCCATAACAAATATTGTTGGCAATCGTATCGTTAAATAACACGACCTGCTGAGACACTAAAGCAAATTGGCGACGCAAATCTGTTAATTTATAGTCCTGTAGTGCTATGCCATCCAGTAATATTTCACTCGGTAGCTCTAAGTCATAATAGCGGGGTAACAAGTTAGAAATTGTTGACTTACCTGAGCCTGAGCGCCCTACTAAGGCAATACTTTCGCCCGCTTTAATCGTTAATGATAAATCGTTTAATACGGCTTCATCTTTCGTTGGATACTTGAAGGTTACGTTCTTAACTTCAATTAAACCTTTAACTTTATCAACTGAAACAGTGCCGGTATCTTTTTCCATTTCTTCGTCTAAAACTAAAAATATACTTTGCGCTGCAGAAATGCCTCGCTGCATATCGCTGTTTACATTGGCAAGTTGTTTTAGTGGGCGAAGTAACATCATCATAGAGGCAATTAATGCCATGAAGTCACCAGAGGTAATTGTATCAATCATTGATGGAAGAGACACCGCCCACAAAATAACAGCCATAGCGCTTGCCGCTAAAATTTGAATAATAGACACGCTAAGCGCTTTAGTAGCATCCATTTTAATACGTTGCTGACGGTTATGATTATTAATTTTTGAAAAGAGATTAATCTCTTGATCTTGACCACCAAAACCATGAATTACTTTATGCCCACTTAACATTTGCTCAGAACTGCGAGTCACTTGCCCCATAGCCGATTGAATATTTTTTGAAATATGGCGAAAGCGTTTAGATACTACGGCAACAATAATAGCCACTAATGGAATGATCACTAAAAATATCAGTGATAATTGCCAGCTGGTATAAAACATCACAGCCAGTAAAAATACAACAAACGCCCCTTCACGTACGACTATTAGTAATGCTTTAGTAATTGCTTGTTGAACTTGTTCTGTATCAAAGGTAATTTTTGAAATTAAATCACCCGTTGAGTTTTTGTCATGAAATGACACAGGTAAATGAAGTATGTGCTCAAATAACTCTTGGCGTAAAGAACGTACAACTTGGGAGCCTACATAACTTAAGCAGTAGGAAGACATAAAGTTGAACACTCCACGTCCGAGTACTAACGCGATAACGACAAAAGGAGCGTACTTTAAAACTTCTGTATTACGCTGGTTCAAACCTTGATCAATAAACGGCTTCATTAACTGAATAAATAAAGCATCCATTGCTGAATAACCTATCATCCCAATAATTGCGACGAAAGCCACGCTTTTGTAGGCGCCAACATATGAGACAAGACGTTTATAAATTTGTGTAGTACTTTGATCCATAACACTCTCTAAATACAGTAACAGTCTGTATTGTATCCTCCGATGAGATAAAACTAAACGTCAATCTTTGATAAACCAGTAACTTTCATGCGCTCTTGCTGTTTCTATAGCCAAATTCTTTGCATAAAATTTAATACTAATTTGTCCTTCAACACCTGTCGTAAATTGCTGAGCACTTATTTGTTTATAACGCTCAACTACAAGAGGCTTGGGGAATTCCCACTGCCCTTTATAGGCACTTGAATGAATCACCACTTCAGGCGCAACATTGTTAATGAAATTAACGCTTGAGGATGTATCGCTGCCATGATGTGGGCTTAACATTACGGTACTCTTTAACGATTTATTATCTGTTAATAGCGATGCTTCACGCGCTTTTGATATATCACCAGTAAGAAGTACGCTATAGGTATTATCTGACACTCTAACAACACAAGAGTCATCATTTTCATTACCAAACCCTTTTGTTCTAAAGCTTTCTACTTTTAACCCAGCAAAATTAAGACTTGTGACATCACATACATCTTGGGTGTTTTTAGGGTGGAAATGCTTTAATGTATGTTCTAATCCAGCATCAATAAAATGCTGTAATCCTCCAGCGTGATCATTATCTTCATGGCTTAAAATTGCTGTTTTTACTGTTAAATTATTTGCTTTTATATAAGGCAATAAAATACTTCGCGTGCGGCTAAAACGATTAAAGTAGCTAGGCCCAAAGTCATATATAAGTGCTTGATTATCCTTCTCGATTAACACCATGAGTCCATGACCTACGTCAAATACATGAACTTGCCACTTTGGCTTTTCTGTTAACCAATAATTTAATAAAAGCGTTATTGCTGGAATAAAAGCGAGCCATTTATAAGGAAGGAAATAAATCATCAACATAATAATATAAGTAAAAACGACAAATATTGGCTCAATCCTCCCTGTTGTTATCCACCTTAACGATTCAGGAATTTCGTTAAGCAACTGAAATAACTTATATAAACCAGTATCAAATAGATTTATTAAAATGCCTATATCTAAAAGCATACTCAGTAATGTAAAAACTATTAAAAATGGCAAAATAATGATTGAAAGCAGCGGTATAGCAATTAAGTTTATTATTAATCCCGCAATACTGACGCCATTAAAAAAATAGAGTGAAAGCGGTAATAAGCCAATAAATAACGCTATTTGAATAACAAACAGTGAAATAACTTTGCTTTTTATGCGAGTGTTTAATATTGGTAATTTATTAATAACTGTAAAAATGATAGCGACTGCTAAAAATGAAAAATAGAGTCCTGGGTTGAGTAAATTAAATGGGTTAACAATAAGAACAATAACTAAGGAAAATAAAATACTACGCCAACGCAATGGCTGCTTAGCTAAAAAGTACAGTAATAGATAACATCCGAGCATAATGAGCGCTCGCGTTGCCGATACTATAAATTCACTTAAGAATACATAAATAAAGGCAGCTAAAAAACCGAGTGAACTGTAATAAAGAGTAAGGTTAGATGATTGCCCAATTGATAAATTAACTCTTAAAAATATGAATCGAGTAAATAGATAACCAAAACTAAAAATCAAGCCAATATGTAGACCTGAAATAGCGAGTAAATGGCTTAATCCCAGAGACTGCATTAATTGCTTATCTGCATAGCTCATCAAAGACTTATCACCACTGAGCAATGCGTAATAAAGCCACTGTAGCTTTGTATCCGCATAGATGTTTTTAAGAAAGTGTTGGTAATCTAAAGTGATACTTTGGTCGTCGCCATTTATAATATCAAGGTTTTTATTAAGTACTTTGCCTTTAAATAATACCCTATTTATAAAAGCATAACGTTCATTATCAAATACATTAAAATTTTTATTACTACGAAAAGGTTTTAAATGAATTAACGCAGAAAACTCATCACCGACTATTAATGGCTGCACTGAATTAATGCTGAGCATTGCTTTAGGTGCTCTAAAGTTTGAAAAATGGCTCCCTTCTAATGCTACTATTTTAACTTTGATATATTGTGGTTTTTTATCAGAAATAACCTCTTCAATTACCAAAGTCGATTCTAGTGCATACTTTTCATCCGGTTTTGGTATTTCAAAACTATAAAAAACGTAAAAATGCAGTCCGACAAAGCAAATTGCGCAAATAAAGCCTAACAATACGTTTGAAAACGGCTTAAAATAAGCGCTCATTATTACAATGAAAATTGTGAATACTGTAAATTCGAGAGTTTGATAATAAAATACGGTTGCTATAGAGCCAATTACAAACCCAAGACTTATCCACACTGATGTAAATGGTTGCTTTAAATGGCTAAAAAAACGATCCAAAGATTTTTACCTGATCCAAATAAAATTAGACATCATAAATCACTAAGAATATTTGGGCGCCTTTTACAAGATGCAAATCTTTGGCATTTAAATAGACGTTCTGCTCGAGGTGCATTTGCAGTCGGGTTATTCTTTGCTTTCATCCCTGTTCCTTTTCAAATGGTTTTAGCCGCAGCAGGCGCTATTATTTTTAGAGTTAACTTACCTATTTCAGTTGCTTTAGTATGGCTTACAAATCCTTTAACTATGCCGCCTATTTTTTATGGCTCGTACTTAGTCGGTACGCTAATACTTAATCAACCCGAACAGCATTTTGTATTTGAAGCAAGTTGGTCTTGGTTTTTAGAAAGCATAGAAACTATTGGCCCTGCGTTTTTACTTGGCTCATTAGTGTGTGCTTCTATTGCATCTATTATCGGCTATTTTGGTATTGATATTATTTGGCGCCGCTCTGTTAAAAAAGCATGGTTAGCACGTAATAACTAGTAGCGTTAAAGCTAAATAATAACTATAAGATTCATGGCAATCCTGATCTTATAAAATATTATAGACGAAAAAAAACCAACTTTATTAAGTTGGTTTTTTTATAATCAATATTAATAAACTTTAAAAGCGAAATATACGTCTTAAGCCAACTAATGGTAATAACAATAGTGTATACCAAGGGAAGCTAGCAGAGTTACGCTCATAGACTTCTGCGTCTGGCGGAGCACAGTCATCTACTTCACCATTTGCGATTGGCGTTAGTTTAACTGCAACTGCAATACTCTCATATTCAATTTCACCATTAACATCAGTTACTACACCACCTAAAGAATCAAGCTTTTCAACTGTTTTAGTTGCAGTTCCAAATATTTCATTATTCTCGTTAATAGATGTGGCTTCGGCCATTGTATAAGCGTAATTAGTTTCGCCATCGGTATCAAAACAAGGCAGTAAATCGTTTAAATTAGTGATTTTATCTTCACCAATTTTATAAATAAATGCTTCTTTACGACGCGTATTATCAGAAACCCCCACTTCACCTTCACCAACAATATAGCCTTGATTATTTATATCGTTACCGTAAGAGCTTGAACTTGAAAAGTAATCAGTTGGGAAAACAGTATTACCGGTTGCTATATCATGATAGAAGAACTTGTTACGAAGCGTACCTTCAATACGCTTAGTTGCATAACCTGTAATTACATCATTATCATTTATAGCAATTGCTTTACCAGCCTGCCAGTCATCTTCTTGATCAATAAAATCAATAACTGCACCGTCTTTAAAGTACACTGGCATTGTAAGAATCGTATCGTCATTTTTGTAATAACGCGTATTCGATGAACCTACAATTATACCATTACTATTTACTGCTAAAGCAGTACTTGTAAAAGCGTCATCTTCAGTCTCACCTTCATCAGGTGTAAGCGCTAAACCAAGCTCTTTAACAGAAATAACATTCAGTGATTCGTCAAGTTCCCATTTAACAGCACGTTTATTAAATAAACCTCGTGAAATATTAGTATTTAATAAGTTGATACATACTGACGTTGGTTCGTCTTCATTATCACAGTTATCATCAATATTATCTTGTCTGTCATCTGGAATACTTGTAGACATATTACCTACAACAGTATATCCACTGTTGGTTTTAACAATATCGTTAGCACGACTTGTGCCGCCGTATTCATTAAACTCTGGTTCTAATGGAACATTGATCATGCCATCAGCGCTTATTACAATCCCACGTTCTATAAATTCATGAGTAAACCATGTTTCTGCTTCATCATCGCCATCGGGTGTAAAAGATACTTTATTGTAAGGAGCACTACCCCAACCAACCGTAACGCCATCTTCACTGACAGCATTAAAAATATTACTTGTTGAGCGAGTTAATCCATCATAATCAACCGATGCAACATCGAATAATGATTGCTCTGTTACTTGTGTATCGTTGTACTTTACACCAACTAACGAACTTAGTTTTTGATATTCAAAATTTGTAGAAATTGAAGATAAAAAACTAACCATAAAAGTATGTGCATCAGCATTAGTAAGTACTGCATCATTATTTTCAATATCGTCAAGTGTAAAGGTTATCTCTTTATCACTTAACTCAAATGCAGCCTTTGTATTATCGTAACTATTCTCGATAATATTCTCTGAAAAATCTATATAGCTGGTATCAATAGGTAAATTGTATAAACCATTTGCGAAACCAATAATATGCCCGCTTTCGCTTACATCTTTTACATAAGAATATTTAGCGTCTTCAAGAGTCCCTAATTCACTTAACTGGTACGTCGCACTTGTTGCTGAAGTGCTTAATATCGCTAAAATACTGGCAGCGAGTAATTTATATTTCATTTTAGTCCTTACTACTGATTCTGTAATTCTTCAAGTTCTTCCCAGCGCTCAAGCGCAGCTTCAAGGTCAGACTCAAGTTGTGCTAAATGGTTCAATGCTTTAGTTGTAACATCACTCTCTTGTTTAAAAAAATCTGAGTCACTAACTACAGCTTGTTGAGCTTCTATTTCAGCTTCTAGCTTTTCCATTTTATTCGGTAGTTGCTCTAATTCAAGTTTTAATTTGTAAGAGAGTTTATTAGTCTTAGCTGCAGGTTTAGCAACTGGAGCGACTACTTTTTCAACTTTTTTTACTGGTTGCTGCTGCGTTTTTTTTTCTTGTTCAGCTAAGTAGCTAACATAAGCTTCATAGTCGCTATAACCACCTACGATATCTGTAACTTTACCATTACCTTCAAACGCCCACACGCTTGAACATGTATTATCAATAAATTCTCGGTCATGGCTTACAATAAGCACTGTACCTTGATATTGATTAATGATGTCCTCTAGTAATTCTAAAGTTTCAATGTCCAAGTCATTTGTTGGCTCATCGAGAACAAGTATATTAGATGGTTTTAAAAACAGTTTAGCTAACAATAGTCTATTTTTTTCACCACCAGAGAGTGCTTTTACCGGTGTACGAGCTCGTGCAGGCGGGAATAAGAAGTCTTGCAAGTAACCAAGTACATGACGTGAACGGCCGCCCATCATCACTTCTTGTTTGCCTTCTGCTACGTTATCTTGAACAGTTGCTTCTTCATCAAGCTTTTCACGGTATTGGTCAAAATAAGCAAACTCTAAATTAACACCTTGTTTAGTCTCGCCGCTATCGGGGGCTAGATTACCAAACATTAATTTCAATAGTGTTGTTTTACCAATACCATTTGGACCTACTAGGCCGATTCTGTCACCACGCATTACCAGTGTTGAAAAGTCATCTGCAATTACTTTGTCTTTAAATGCATGAGAAAGGTGCTTAGCCTCAAACACCAATTTACCAGAGCGATCTGCTGTTTCAATATTAAAGTCAGTTTTACCTACTTGATCAACACGTTGCTTACGTTCGGTACGAAGCTGCTTTAACTCTCTAACACGTCCTTCGTTACGCGTTCTACGTGCTTTAACGCCTTGGCGGATCCACGTTTCTTCTTCAGCTAAACGCTTATCAAATAATGCATTTTGAGCTTCTTCAACTTTTAAGTCATGCGCTTTTTGTTCTAAATAAGTCGCATAATCACCAGGGTAGGATATTAGTTTACCGCGATCTAAATCTAAAATACGCGTTGCAACAGCGCGAATAAACGCACGGTCATGCGATATAAATACAATACCGCCTTTAAATTCTTTTAAAAACTGCTCAAGCCACATAACACTTGCCATGTCTAAATGGTTTGTTGGCTCATCAAGCAGTAATAAATCAGGCTCACTAACAAGTGCACGTGCAAGTGCCACTTTACGTAGCCAACCACCCGAAAGCGATTCAAGTTTAGCGTCTGGTGTTAGTTCTAATTGTGTTAAAACCAGTTGAATGCGGCTATCAAAACGCCAACCATCTACTGCTTCTAATTGAGTTGATAAACGCTCAAGTTTGTTTAATAGCTTATCAGTACATACTGTTTGCAACTCATTACTTACATGATGAAAATCAATTAGTAAGTTTGCAATCTCAGGCATACCCTGCGCAACATAATCAAATACAGTGCCATTTGCGCCTTTTGGTGGATCTTGTTCTAAACGAGAAATTCTAATCCCGCCTAGCTGATTTATTTCACCATCATCTAATACAACTTCGCCATCAAGCACTTTTAATAGAGTTGACTTACCCGCGCCATTTCGACCAACAACACACACCCTTTCGCCACTTTCTATAACGGCATCTGCTTTGTTAAGCAAAGCATGTGTACCAAAAGCAAGTTGTGCTTTTAAAATTCTAATTAAATCCATAGTTCTTATTTGCTCTTATTCTGCTTGTGCTAAAAATTCGCGCACAGTGTATAAAGTAAAAGGCCAAAATAATTGCTCGCCTTTTTCACTTTTTAATACAGGAATAGTAATTTGATACTCAGCTATAAGCCGCTCATCAGTCATAATATCGATTAGTAATAACTCACTAGTATCACTAAGTACCTCAGTGATAAGTTGCTCAGCGTGTTCGCACAAGTGGCAACCATCAGTGTGATATAAAACCCATTTAGCCATGCGTAATTAGCCAGCTATTATGGATTTTTTTATTACGTTTAAAGTCTGGTGATAATGTTTTATCTGAAATATTAACGGCTTTTAAACCTAAACCAATCAAGCCAACTTCATCCATCACAAAGCCACGTTTGTTATTAGAGAAAATCAGCGTACCTGAAGGGCTTAAAATCTTTTTAACCCAGGTTAATAATTTAATATGATCGCTCTGCACATCAAATGCATCTTTCATACGTTTTGAATTTGAAAACGTTGGAGGATCTAAAAATATCAAATCGTATTGCGCCGTTGCATGCTCTAACCATTTTAAACAATCCGCTTGTTCAAAGCGGTAACGTGTATTACTAATACCATTTAAGTCAAAATTATCTTGACCCCATTTTAAATAGGTCTTTGACAAATCGACTGTAGTAATGGCTTTAGCACCACCAAGTGCAGCGTGTACAGAGGCCGTACCTGTGTATGCGAATAAGTTTAAAAAACGTTTATCTTTAGCGTTTTCTTGAATGTAGCGGCGCATTAAACGGTGATCTAAAAACAAGCCCGTATCTAAGTAGTCAAATAAGTTAACTTTAAACTTAGCACCGAACTCTTCAACAACCATAGTCCGGTTTTGTTTGGCCATGGCTGTATATTGATCTTCGCCCTTCTGCTTTTTACGTACTTTTACAGCAATGTTTTCAGGTGAAATTTCAAGCTGTTGAGCTGTTAAACTGATTACGTCTTGCAGGCGTTTTTCTGATGTTTTTTCATCAATTTCTTTAGGCGCTGCGTATTCGAAAATAACCGCAGAATCACCATAAACATCTACAGCAACATTGTATTCAGGAATATCAGCCTCGTAAACACGATAAGCCGTAATTTCATTTTGCTTAAGCCAGTTTTTCAAACCTTGCTTATTCTTTTTTAAACGATTTGCAAATGACGTTGAGCCTTCAAAATTAAGCGCTTTTTTGTCATCTGTTGTCAGGCTTACTTGCTTATCATCTAATTGATATAAGTTAAGTTCTACATCAAGCGGGCCATTTTTAAATTTATAACGCTTAAGGCGCACAAGTTTTAAAAGTTTAAATAAGCTCTCGTCCATGCCAAGTAAGGCAAGTTTCCAGTGATTAAAGTGCTTTTTAAAGCCAACACCTAAATTACGATGTAAATCAACAAGTTCAGCCATAGAGCCAATACGCTCACCATACGGTAAGTTTGAAATTACAACACCCGGTAATTTAGCAACAGCGGTAAGTTTAGTTGCATCACTTTGCTTAAACTTAATTACATCATCAAGCTCAGCACGTTTGGCATTATCAATCGCTTTACTTAATACTTGCTCATCGTAATCGTGACCAATTAACCACAATTTAGGATCGGTAATGTTAGCAAGTAACTCTTCTTTAAGTTCTTTAAACTTTGCGGCTCTAAAACTTGGTAGGCGCTCAAAAGCAAAGCCTTCACGGAATAATCCCGGTGCTTCGTTTCGTGCCATACCGGCAGCTTCTATCAAAATAGTACCCGCACCACAACATGGATCGAATAAAGGCTGTTTAACATTATCAAGCCAGCCACTGCGCTTAATTAACGCGGCAGCTAAATGCTCTTTAATTGGCGCTTTACCTTGACCTTGGCGGTAACCACGTTCAGACAAACGAGGGCCTGAATAGTCAATATATATCGATACGCCATAACGGTTTAGTCGTGCTACAACGCGCACATTAGCGTCTTGTTTATCAACGTTAGGTCGTTGCTCGTATAAATCATTAAAATAATCAACAATCGCATCTTTTATTACAAGACCCGAAAATTGCGTGTTTTTTAACGAATCGTTAGTACCGTTGAAGTCGACAGCGAATGTTTGCGTAGGCCCAAACCATTCTTGCCAAGGTTGCGAACGCGCAAAATTGTACAGGCTATTCTTGTCATCTACGCCTTCTTTTTCTTCAATAAGCATAAGCACACGCGTTGCAAAACGACTTGATAAACAAACCTTTTGCGCCAGTAATGAGTCAGCCTCAAAACGAACAGAACCAACAGTTTGCTTGGACACGGTTGCGCCAAGTTCTGCTAGTTCATCAACCAATAAATTTTCGATTCCGATAGAAGTAAGTGCGATAAATTGCAAAGTAATAACCCTTAATAGCTAATTGCGCAGGATTATAACATAGGTTGAGTGACAAACACGCCATAAAGACACGCTTAAAACTTAAATTTGATGAGGGTCTGTTGAACTTTCAAGGTTGAATTTGCAGCAGTCTGTTTGGTATTTAGCCAAGGCAGAGCCTATGCAGTGTGGTTATTTCCCCATAAATGGGCGATAACGTAGCATTAATGCCAAACAGGCGCTGCCCAAAGGGTTCTTTCTAGGGGCTATTTACTCTTTGTTGCCTACATGGATGTCATAGGTAAGATCTTAAGAAATTGAGTTGAAGCTCAATTCATGATCAAATGGTTGTTACCACACAAGCCATAAAATCAAGAAAAGAGCTTCAAATGAATGCTAACATTTTTATTAATAAGTTAAAAAGTATCCTAAGTGAAAAAAAACTGAACCGACTTGGTAAACAAGTAGTCTTTACTAAAAGAGAAAGAAATATTACCGCATTTCATATGGTTGTTAGTCTTGTTGCTGCGCTTGGGGATAAAAAAACGACTTATTTATCTGAAATATTAAGAGTTTATAATCAGCTAACAGGGCAGTCTATTAAGTATAAGCCTTTTCATAATCAGTTAGTTAAACCTGAACTAGCTGAACTGATGCGAGAGGTAACAAATAGAGTTTTTAATTGTTGGATAAATGATGCGCTTAAGTACACGAAAAAAGATTTGTTCAAGTTTGATAATATTTTAATTCAGGACGGTAGCTCTATTATGCTTCATCGTTCTTTAA
>NZ_JADYXE010000133.1:0-788 GCF_015864465.1 Pseudoalteromonas sp. SWN29 | reverse complement strand
CGTGCATTTTTATGTGGGGAAGACCGTTTTACTGGTCAATCTTACGAGCATCGACGAGGGTGGGTTGAAGATAAGCTGCTTGAATTAGCGAAGGTATTTTGTATTGATGTATGTGCTTATGCCGTAATGAGTAATCACACCCATTTAGTACTGTATGTAGATGATAAGAAAGCAAACAGGCTGAATGATAAAGCGATTGTTATTCGCTGGCATAAACTCTGTAAAGGCACATCGTTAACGCAAAAATATGTACAAGGTGAAAAGCTAAGTAAAGTTGAACTCATCTTTTTCAATCAAACGGTTAAACAATACCGCGAACGCTTAGCAAGTATCAGCTGGTTTATGCGGCTATTAAATGAAGATATTGCGCGCAGGGCAAATAAAGAAGATAACTGCACAGGACGATTCTGGGAGGGTAGATTCAAATCGCAAGCATTACTAGATGAAGCAGCACTTGCAGCCTGTATGGCCTATGTCGATTTAAATCCCATTAGAGCTAAAATGGCTAACACACCAGAAGAATCAGACCATACCAGTGTACAAAATCGCTTAACATGCGCGGCAGAAGGTAAACAACCAAAACAGTTACTACGTTTTGCAGGCATGCCACGTCAGATTATGCCTAAAGGGCTGCCGTTTGAGCTTAAATCGTACCTTGAACTTGTTGAGTTAACAGGGCGAATAATACGAGAGGATAAACGCGGGCACATTGATAATATGAACCTTCCTTTGCTAGAAAGACTTAATATATCCCCCGAAAACTGGTTAAAACTCACCACACAATTTAC
>NZ_JADYXE010000132.1:0-789 GCF_015864465.1 Pseudoalteromonas sp. SWN29 | reverse complement strand
AACTTAGCGGTAGCACCAAACGCATGGGAATCCTGTAAGGAAACCTTATGAGGTCGGAGCATCGTCTCATCAGCAACCTTATCAGCTAAACGCCATAAGTCCATAGCACGAGGGTCATTAGCCAGCTTACGCTTATCCTTGAAGGTGAACTTACCGTCTTCACCACGAGTCACGTTCTCTCGGATGAGAGCCTGAATGCCTTCCCACTGTTCCTTAGAGATACTCGCAGACTTCAGCATGTCACCTTTAATCCACTTGTTGGCACCCTTGCCAGTAATAGCATGAGTTACCACATCACCCATCACGCCCTGCCGGGCCATGTCCAGAAGGTAGTTTGACGTACCATTGAGGAACTTGGTTAGAGGTGAGCGAGCCGCCAGTTCTTGAGTTGTGTGCTTAATAGAACCAACAACCTTTGCGGCAACATCAGGTGTATCAGTAGACTCACGGAGTCGCTGGATGATGTCTTGACGAGTCGGTCGGATTAACTGGTCGAACTCTTTACCGAACACCATAGAGTGGAGTTCTTTGAGTTCACTACCAGAGACTGGCTTGTTGCGGAACGCTAAGTCACGCAGTACTGGAATGCCATGAAGCATCGCACGGATATTACCCTTCGACAACATACCAGAGATTTCTGTTAGGTTCTGCAAGCCCATATATGCGTTCTTCGTAAAGAAGGACATATCGGACAGAGCACGGACCATAGTGTCACCTACAGTATCCTGATTACGTCGAGCACGACCAGTGAGAATCTTAACGGTATCCTTAAGTGCTTCCACTTCACCT
>NZ_JADYXE010000131.1:0-801 GCF_015864465.1 Pseudoalteromonas sp. SWN29 | reverse complement strand
GAAGTTACGGTACCATTTTGCCTAGTTCCTTCAGCAGAGTTCTCTCAAGCGCCTTGGTATTCTCTACCTGATCACCTGAGTCGGTTTGGGGTACGGGTAACTTGAACCTCGCGTCGATGCTTTTCTTGGCAGCATAGGATCACTGATTTCGTCCGTGAGGACTACCCATCGAGTCTCAGCCGTAATGAGAGACGGATTTGCCTATCTCTCGGCCTACATTCTTAGACCGGGACAACCATCGCCCGGCTCAGCTACCTTCCTGCGTCACACCTGTTAATACGCTAACCGCACCAGCATAGGGTCGAGTGCTAGGCCTCACGCTTCACCCCGAAGGGATCCATCTAGAGGATTCAGACTCTTAGCATCACTGGATTAGTTTGGGCGGTTCTTCGTCAGTACGGGAATATCAACCCGTTGTCCATCGACTACGCCTGTCGGCCTCGCCTTAGGTCCCGACTTACCCAGGGCGGATTAGCCTGGCCCTGGAACCCTTGATCATTCGGAGGACGGGTTTCTCGCCCGTCTTTCGCTACTCATGCCTGCATTCTCACTCGTGTAGCGTCCACGGCTGGTTTACACCGCCGCTTCACTCGCCACACGACGCTCTCCTACCACTCCGTACGGCTGAACCACGAAGGCTTACCTAAAATACGAAATCTACAACTTCGGTGGTGTGCTTGAGCCCCGTTACATTGTCGGCGCGGAATCACTTGACCAGTGAGCTATTACGCACTCTTTCAAGGGTGGCTGCTTCTAAGCCAACCTCCTGGTTGTCTATGCAACTCCACATCCTTTCCCACT
>NZ_JADYXE010000130.1:0-813 GCF_015864465.1 Pseudoalteromonas sp. SWN29 | reverse complement strand
TAGGGGCTGTTGATCTTTGTAGTACATATATTAATCAGCCCACATTGGTAGCCACATCATAGTGAATGCTAAAGCGAGCATGGAATGATAATTTCTCTCAAGCTTTTCATACCGTGTTGCTATCCCTCTATATTGCTTAATACGGCCAAATGCATTCTCAACCAAGTGCCTATATTTGTACATGCACCAGTCAATATCTTCATTACCCACTAAACTGTTATCCTTGCGTGGAATAACGGGTGTAGCGCTATTATCACGAATGAACTCTCTTAGTTTTTCACTATCGTAGCCTTTATCTGCGACAACCACATTACTCGTTGGGCAATTGGCTACAAGTGACTCTGCATGGATGATATCATGCGTATTTCCACAGGATAATTCATAATAAACAGGCAATCCTCCGCTATCTACTGCAAGATGTATTTTAGTCGAATTGCCACCTCGACTCTTACCGATTGATTCATTGTCAGCCGTTCTTGCACCGCAACTATGTTGATGGGCCCTGACAATACTGCCATCAATGAAGACCCAATCCATGTCCGCATCACGAGATAATGCGCGAAACAGTTCATTCAAAATCCCTTTTTTGGACCATAAATTGAACCGTCTGTAGATAGCACTCCAGCTGCCAAAATCAGAAGGTAAATCTCGCCATGGAATACCTGTGCGCATCTTATACAGTATGCCTTCGAGCGTTTTTCTATGCTCAGGCTTATTATAAATTCGACCACTTAAGTGCATTACTTTTGATAAGACATTCCATGTCGCGTCTGTTAACATTAATCTTGGCATGAGGGTTCGGTGTAACGTTTT
>NZ_JADYXE010000129.1:0-883 GCF_015864465.1 Pseudoalteromonas sp. SWN29 | reverse complement strand
CTCATAACCTCTAGATTATTTTGCTCTTTCAAAAAGAAAAATATACCAGCCATCATTTTAGGTCGTCACGTGAAAAATAATAAAATGCGGTCGATAAACTCTTTTCAATAAAGTTTGTTAACACTTCCTTTTCAAATAACAAGATTAAACATAATTATATTTATCATCTAAAACTGTCCAAAATATGGGAGTTTTGCAAAATACATAGTGTCATCCAGGGCAAAAGTATCCACTGTAGTTGCTTCAGCCACATGTATACAATCATCAAATTCCTATACAATAGGTCTACCCATACAAAAACAAAAGAGTAAACCTAACAGTCAGTCCTAGATACACCCACCCTCAAAAAGTATATAAAACTAGTCCGAAGAGCTGTCCACTATGATGAAGAGCCTCCGCTGATCGCCATCTCCCCCGGGCCACTATCCTCCGTAGAGTCTGCCTCAGATGCCGACATGACTTCCTCGGGAGAATCCACCTCAAGAAGTGGATCCTCATCACCCTCTAGAAAGTCAAGAGCATCCACAGCAGGCTCAGGAGGTAGCTCCTCAGGGTCCTCCTCAGGGTCTTCCTCGGATGACGTCACCTCGATCACTTGGTATGGTGTAGGTGTGGGTAGTATCCACTCCACAGTGCGCTGAAGCGTGCGCGCGGGTTCATCTGGATGCACCAATGAAGTAGCCGTGAATCGAATCGTGCCCCGAAATCGGCACCTCGCATTGCCTTCGAGGGTCTCCCAAGCTCCCTCTAGGCACTCCATCTCCACTCGGTCATGGATTAATTGCGCTGCCATCACGATCTACAAGAAATAAAAGAAAGGGGGTAGACTTTTTCACGAGAAATCTAACTACAGGTAACAATACAATGCGTCCCCTAACCGCTA